>JAWXTT010000006.1:0-32895 GCA_044433325.1 Bacteroidales bacterium | reverse complement strand
AAATCTATTGTTGTTAGGGATGTACAGCTTCTGAAACCACACGTACCAATCTCAGTTAAGCTATCAGGCAAATCTATTGCTGTTAGTGATGTACAGACAGCGAAAGCCCAACTACCAATCTCGGTTAAGTTATCAGGTAAATCTATTGATGTTAAGGATGAACAGTAATAGAAAGCGTCAAAGCCGATAGATGTAACTGTGTATTCTCTTTCTGCATCTGTTACTGTATTAGGCAGGACTAAGTCGCCAGTAGGTTTATCTCCTGAGTAACCTGTGATGCTGGCGGTCATGTCATCGTCGTTAGTTTCGTAAATAATGTCGTTCACTGTGATTGTGCCCGCTAGGGTGGTTAGCGGCAACGTTAGCTGCATTATTAGCAGCAGAAATAGTAGTTTCTTTTTCATAATTATTGGATTAAAATTAGTAATAAGTTTACACTATATTTTAGCAAAAGATACAATTTCAAAATAATACACTGATAACTAGGTTTTTACCATTGTGTCTATTGGTAAAAACTGCATTTTATTGTCAACTTTGTTTTCAACTCAAAACATTTTTATTTATATTTTATTGGTTCTGAGTTATTTATTTCATATATTCGCATATATTTTTGTATCTTTTGCTAAACGATGTAAAGATATTGAAGCTTAATAGGTGATTATTAGGCTTTTATCGTTTTTAGGGGTTGATTTTAGGTGTAATTTGAGGTGAAAAGATACAAGGAAATTTGGTAAGATATTGGCTATGTAAACGACCATAGTTGCCACTTCTATTAAGTGTGTCATTGCGACCACCAGGCGTGTCACTCCCGACTGCGATCGGGAGTCTTTTCAGGTGGTAGCATAGTTAGTAATTTTAGATGTCAATTGAAAAGGTGCTGACGGAGAATTGGAAAGGTGCTGACGTTTACCTCAGGCGTGTCCTCCTGAATTTAATTCAGGAACTTAGTAATTAACACCGTAAGGGGCTGACGGAGAGCTGGAAAGGTGCTGAATCAAGTTCAGCATGACAGATAGAGATTGTTGACATGACAAATGAGAGATTATTGACATGTCAAAGCGGAGTAATGATGCTGAAATAGAGCGAGGTTGTAATCCGTGATGGGTTACAGCCTCGTTCGTTTCTAATGGGGGGGGGATAGTACTCCCTTATATATAAATCAAATTGCATTTATTACATTGGTGGTGGGCTGCGACGCTCCATACGTTGCATGGTTGGGGTGTCTCCGCCGAATGTTTTGAAGGTGTATGTAAAGGATGCCATAAAATAACGTGTCAATGTGTTATATTGTGAATCCTGTATATATGTTCCTGTTACGGTGCGTGATATATTCTTCTTATCTTGAAGTATATCATAAGCCTTTATTGCTAATGTTCCTGCTTTGTTCTTTAGGAATTGGTATGATAGGGATGCGTTCCATAACCATTGACTAGCATCGAACCCATCAGAGTAACCTGCACTATTGCTATATGATACATCACTATTAAGAACTAACCCGAATGGTGTATAATATGTTCCATTAAGTGATGCTCCATAGGTGTGGATAGTGCTATTATTATCTACATCTATATTGTAGCTTGTAGCCTGTATTGTGTATGTTGGCTTTAACTCTATCTCTGCTACATCTGTACGATATGCCATACCTATTGATTCTGTGGCTGAGATTGTTCCGCTACGGCTCAAGATATCATCGGCATAGCTAGCTGCTGTTGAATAGCGTGAGAATAAGTTATGTGAAAATTGCCAATGTGGATTACAGCTTAAAGGCATACTAATCATATTGACTAGGTGTACGTTCCATATACCATTAGCATTTTCATACGTTACATATTGTCCCCCTGTTGTGTCGTCATAGGTAGTGTTGTTAACGATACTATTTGTGCTTACCTGAGCTGATAGCATTAACATTATACTACGTTGTTTCTCTTCACTATAATCATTTAATCTTAGATTAAAGTAATTAGTGAATGTTGGACTTAAATCTGGATTACCCTCAACTATATATAGTGGATTAGAGGTATCAACAACTGGTTGTAGTTGTGTCATGGATGGTTCAGAGGTGCGCGCACGATAGAACATCTGTAATGTGCTACGTTTACTGAATTTATATCTATAACGTAAATATGGTGCTATGTTCCAACTCCAACGATCATCAATATTACGGTCTGAATCTATTAGGTCTATACTTCTTGACATTGAAGGATTAATGCTAACCCCAGCATCTAGGTTATAGGCTGTACGCATCTGCTTAAATCCTAATTGTAGGTTCTGATCTAAAAACTCATTACGGAAACGGTTGCTTAAATCGGGATCGTATGATTCATCCCACTCTGTTTCATCTATCGCTTCTACTATTGCATCTAACTCATCATCAGTGGTTGCGCTAGATAACGAATTTAGAATTGCAACTGATTTATTAGTGCTATATATTGCGCTAGATTCTGTTGCGCTAAGGGTGGATGATGTGCTACTGCTTGTATCTACCTCAGTTAAGTCATATACTAATTTGTCAGCATTGGAGCTTTTATACTTAATCATATATGAAGTAGTGAAGAAACGTGCTTTTGAGATATCGCCAATAGGTTCAACCCATGAAACGCGACCACGATAGCTATTACTCCATGTATGTTCGTCGCTACGTTGGCTTATAATCTCATCTGTATCTAATAGGTAATAATTGTTTTGTGAGTAGGTTGTTCCATTCTCTTGAATATCTGACATCTCATACTCAAATTGCGCACTAAATACACGTCCTGGTTTATTGCGGAATTTGCGACTATATATCAGTTCACCCTTTAGTTCATAGCTAGTACCATCACTAGTGTAGTCATTCTCACTTTTATTTACTATTGAGCGATTAGCATCACCTGCATAGGTTGCTGAGAAATCATTAGATTCAGAGTCGTTAAAACTAGCGGTTATTTTAGGTCTAAACTCTAATGTGTTAAAGCTGTCAACCTCCCATTTAATACGGAAGTTAGCACGTACATTATTACCTTTGTCACGTGAATATGACTCGGAATCATAGTAGGATGTTGAGTCTGTAAATAGGTATTCACGAGCTATAATCTGGTCTGTTTCATGGTCTGAACGTGAATACATAACATCACCACCAACACGGAACGACTCATCCTGCGTGCCTACATTAAGTGTTACACCTAGATTCTGTGAATTGTTAATACCATTTGTGCCACCATAGCGTTTAAAGTTCTGCGCTCCTGAATCGGTAAATCCTAACTCGTTAATATTGTTACCACCTGCTAATATCGATACTTGATTGCCATTTGAGAACCAGTTAGCAATACCCTTAGCTTGATATCTATCATCTGTACCATACCCTGCGCTGACATTACCGAACCAACCGTTGTTCATACCCTTTTTGATGGTAAGATTAATAACGGTTTCATCATCACCATCATCCACACCAGTAAGTATGGCTAAGTCAGATTTTTTATCGACAACTTGTAACTTGTCAATCATCTCAATAGGGATATTCTTAGATGCAACCTTAGGGTCATCTGAGAAGAACTCCTTGCCATCCACTAAGATTTTAGTAATCTCCTTACCCTGTGCTGTAATTGAGCCATCTGAGCTAACCTCGACACCTGGCAGACGTTTAAGTAAATCTTCAACTACTGCATTAGGTGGTGTTGTGTATGAACCTGTATTATATTCGACCGTATCCTCCATAACCTTAATAGGGGCTACGGCTGCTACTACGGTGGTTTCATCTAGCATAATAGCACTAAATTCAAGTGCTATGTTTCCAACGTTTATATTCTTTTTAACTGAAATTTCCTTGTTGTAATCGGTGTATCCAATAAATGATATAGAGAGTGTATAATCCCCCGTATTAATATCTGTTACGTTAAAACTACCATTCTCAGCAGTTACACCACCACCCACAACCTTGTTGTCGGTGCTTTTTAGAACTCGTACAATAGCATTTGCTATTGGTGAGTCATCACTCTTATCCAGAACTTTTCCGCTTACAGTTGCCGCAATGGCACTATTGGTACATAGAAGTAGCAATACCGTAAGGAAAAAATGCTTTACGGATGAATATTTACCCATAATTATAAATTAATTAAACCTGTTTTTCTTTTTTTATAGACTTAGATAACCATGAATAGTTTAATTGTGATTATCTTTGCTGTGCAAATTTAAACTTTTTTAATGAAAGAATTCTTTAAAGTCTTAATTAGGTTTATACCTCCATACAAAAAATATATCTTTCTAAATATATTTTTCAATATTCTTGCGGCAATATTAACGCTATTCTCATTTGCCTTAATCATCCCTATTCTTGAGATGATGTTTAAGGTAAAGGAGGTTTCATACTCCTTTATGGAGTGGGGAAGTGGGTCATTGCAAGATGTAGCTATCAATAACTTTTACTATTACACATCAGTAGTTATAACTGAGAGTGGCGAGTCAACGGCATTAATGCTACTAGGTATAGCATTAGTAATTATGACCTTTTTTAAAACAGGCGCAACCTATCTAAGCTCATATTTTATTATTCCTGCACGTTCAGGGGTATTGCGTGATATACGTAATACTATCTATAACAAAATATTAAATTTACCCATATCATTCTTCACTAATGAGCGTAAGGGTGATGTAATGGCTCGTATGTCAGGTGATGTAACTGAGATTGAAAACTCTATTATGTCATCACTAGATATGATATTTAAGAACCCAATCATGATTTTAGTATGTTTAGGTACTATGTTGATGATTAGCTGGGAGCTGACAATATTCGTATTGGTGCTACTACCTATTGCTGGATATATAATGGGAACAGTAGGGAAACGATTAAAACGCGTATCTAAAGAGAACCAAGACCAATGGGGAGTTCTTATGACTAATATCGAAGAAACCCTAAGTGGATTACGTATAATAAAAGCCTTTAACGCTGAACCTAAGATTGAGAAACGGTTTCATGTCGAGAATCAGAAATTCTCAAACCTTTTCAATAACCTAAATCGTCGTAATTCATTAGCCCATCCTATGAGTGAATTTCTAGGAACGGCAACCATAGCCATAGTGCTTTGGTTCGGTGGCTCATTAATCCTATCAGGTGATAGCACTATCGAGGCAGCATCCTTTATCTACTATTTGATAATCTTTTATAGCTTAATAGCTCCAGCTAAGGAGTTGTCAAAAGCGGCATACTCTATCCAGAAAGGTTTAGCCTCAATGGAGCGTGTTGATTTTATCCTAAAAGCAGATAATCCAATAAAGGAGAGTGAGAATCCACAAACCATTAAATCTAAGACTAGCACCATAAGATATAACAATATCAGATTTAAGTATGCAAACTCCAACGACTGGGTAATAAATGATATATCCCTAGATGTGGAGTATGGTAAGACTGTTGCACTAGTTGGGCAGTCGGGATCTGGGAAATCTACTCTAGTTGACTTGCTACCTCGTTTTTATGATGTAGCTGAAGGGTCAATAACTATTGATGGTATTGATATTAGAGATTTGAGGCTACATGATTTGCGTGGACTAATGGGAAATGTGAATCAAGAGGCAATACTATTTAATGACACATTCTATAACAATATCACCTTTGGAGTAGAATCAGCCACCATGGAACAGGTGATTGAGGCGGCTAAGATAGCTAATGCCTATGAATTTATTATTCAGAGCGAGGAGGGGTTTGAAACCAATATAGGGGACCGTGGGTGTCGTCTGTCAGGTGGTCAACGTCAACGCCTAAGCATTGCGCGCGCAATACTAAAGAATCCACCAATACTTATATTAGACGAGGCAACCTCAGCACTAGATACTGAGAGCGAGAAACTAGTACAACAAGCCCTAGAACGATTAATGAAAAGTCGCACAACCCTAGTTGTTGCTCATCGCCTATCAACAATACGTAATGCTGACATGATATGTGTATTACATGAGGGGAGAATAGTGGAACGTGGTTCACATGACGAATTAATAAAGAAAGATAATTACTATAAACGATTAGTTGACTTACAAACATTTTAATAAGTCCATAAATAAACAATGATAAATATAGCAATCCTAGCATCAGGTTCAGGCACTAATGCGCAACGTATAATAGAGTATTTCAAAGATAATCAAGATATAAAGGTACAGACAGTAATTGTAAATAATCAGAAGGCAGGAGTAATAGAACGCGTTAAATCTTATGGGTTTGATTGCAAATATTTCCCAAGAGAGAGTTGGGGCAATCCTATTGAAGTAGTTGAGTATCTGAAAGAACAAGAGATAGATTTAATTATCCTAGCAGGATTTCTTTCAATTATAGATAAGAGTATCGTTGAGCTTTACGAAGGACGAATCCTTAATATTCATCCATCACTATTACCTAAATATGGAGGTCGAGGAATGTATGGGATGAATATCCATAATGCAGTAATTGCAGCAGGTGAATCTGAGAGTGGTATAACCATCCATTATGTAACAGAAGTGATAGATGGAGGGAGCATAATTAAACAATTTAAGTGTAAAATAGCCTCTGATGATACCCCTGAAACACTTGCAAGCAAGATACAAGAGCTAGAATTTAACAACTTTCCTATAATAATTGAACAGGTAGCTACGTTACTAAATAAATAGCAGTGCTTTTTTTAAATATAAACTATAAATTCTATGAAAACAAGATTACTTACACTAGTATTAGTGCTAATGACAACCCTTTCATCATCAGCGGCATCTTATGTCTATCTTAAAGAGGGTGGCGTATTAAAGGGTGAAATAGTTAGTCGTGATGAAACTAAAGTCGTACTTCACGCTAATGGGGTGGATTATGACATATATATGGAACAGATTAACCGTATAAAACATGACGATGTAGCAAGTAAGGATTTATCCACGGCTCACTACTTAGGTATGATTGATGTACAATATGGTTTCGGTATAGGTCAAGAGCGTAACAATATATTTGGTTTTGAAACATCGTTTGGTTATCAATTCAATAAATATTTCTATTTAGGTGGTGGTTTAGCTCTTAACTTTCATAATCCAGTTTTATCATCATATCCACTACGCGCAGATAAAAATGAGAATGATGAAACAATCAACGACCCTGAGTATTCAAATACCCCATTCGTACCATTGTACATAAATGTGCGCTCACAGCTTTATGAGAGTGATAAGATTACACCATTCATAGATTTGAAAGTAGGTTCATCAGTGCTTAACTATGTAGGTTTATATTTAGCTCCATCCATAGGTGTGCACTTCCCATTAACTAAATCATTAGCAATAAATGTATCATTGGGCTACTCACTACAACAGAGCAAATATAAGTATTGGATTTTATCACAAGACTACCCAGATGAAGCAGAACCAGACAATATCAAAGGAGGCTACTACATCTGGCGTGACAATATGATATCCAACTTCACAATCAAAACAGGTATAGAGTTCTAAACCAAATACCTATGTATAACATTGAGGGCGACCCAAAAGTCATAAATGGCTATGTGGGTTTCCCTCATTTTTTTAGCTATCAGCATATATATAGTGAATTATTTTGATACCTTAAAGATAATGAAAATAATCCAAGTATCCAAATAAACAATTGTAATTCAGAGGATTAAGCACAAAGAAAGAGAGTAGCCCGAGTGGGTCACCCCCCCCTCATTTTCTTTTTAGCGGGGTATTGGTTAGTTGGGGTAGGTGTCGGCGATTTCGGTTATTGTGGCTCCTTTTTCGGCGGCGTAGAATACTATTATTGTGGCGTTGATGTCACCTGTGTTTTCTCCGTAGTGGATTGTGTTTACGGTTTCTATTATAGGGTCACCTGCGTTTACGGTTTTCTTGTTGCCTTTATCATCGGTTACTGTTAATGTACCCTCTAGCATATACCCAACATTTATTACGGGGTGGTAGTGTTGTGGTAGTTTGCATTTTGGCGGCACTGTGATTTTTAGTAATGTAATGGCTGGCGTGCCTGTTGGATAGTCAATTAGAGCGGCTCCATCCCAACTGGTTTCTACTGCATCTAAAAGTACTACGGTTGTAGTTGTTGCACTCTCATCTGCATTACAGCAACTGCTGTACATAACGTTTGCACAGATTACTATGGCTGTAATTAGTGTTGCTAAATAAATCCTTTTCATATTATTATATTTTATTTCTACTCTGGTGATTCTATAACCTTTAGTGAACCGTTATAAAAGGTTTTGAAACCTCTATCTATGATTTTACCATCAGGCGAAATTAAGATAAAGAGTGGCAAACCTTTAATATCATATATTTTATTTAACTCTCCATTTTCAGCGTTAAAGTCTGCATCTACCTCATATTTCCAAGGATGATTTGTCATACTCTGTAACGCTTCGTACATATCAATACCCATTGTTTTATCCCCCTCCTTAATCTCTATTGCTGCATTAGCAATAGATTCTCTAAATGATGTATAGCCAATAACTTCAACCTTCTCATTGATGGTTAGTCCTGCCGAGGTGTGCTGAATAAATAGGTTAAGCAACCCCACACGTGGAAGTGATGGCAGATTGCGCAAAATCTCGTCAGTAACTAAATGAAAACCCCGAGAGCGAGCCCCCAACCTAAATTCTATTTGATTAATCATATTTATTATAATGTTACTGCACATCAACTTTGACAAAGTTAATAAAAATACTTATGATTTTTGTTTGGTTATTTGGGATTATTTGGGGTAATTTGTGGTTATATTAACTAATAGGTTATTGTTATGAGAAGGAGGCTATGTGCTAAGTGTGGGATTGCTAATTTTTATCTAAAGGGGTGTGATAGTAGAGTGGGGGAGATATTGCCTATTTATGTCACTTCGGATGGTGTTATTATCCCTAAACGTGAGGGGGATAGCTTGGTGGGATTCAATACAGAAACTATCTATTGTCTGGGTTGCTCATGGAGTGGCTCGCTGGCTATGGTGATGCGTGGTGGTTTTCGTGGCTGAAAATTTGGCTTTCATGACTAATTACTTTAACTTTGAGGTGTAATTTATAAACTTTTATGATATGTTTGACAAGAATGAATATTTTGATGGTAAGGTAGCTTCACTGGCTTTCAACGGTGTTGAGGGTAAGGCTACTAGTGGTGTAATGGCAGCTGGTGAGTATGTTTTTGGTACTTCTACAATAGAGATTATGACAGTTATCTCAGGAGAGATGGATGTAATGCTACCAGGAGAAACCGAGTATAAAACTTACAAGAAATTTGAAACATTCCAAGTGGCTAAGGATGTGAAATTCAATGTCCGTGTAGCCGCTGATACTGCTTATCTGTGCCTTTACAAATAAGCGAGCAGTTATGGGGCGTGTAAAAGTTAATATTGAGAGTTGGGAGCGTAGCGGTGTTTTCAGCTACTTTATTCGTATGGAAGATCCTATCGTTACCACAACTTCAGAAGTGGTAGTTGACCACGCTATGGCTATGGCTAAGGAGCGAGGCGACTCGTTCTTTATCTATTACTCTTATGCAATTATTCATGCTTTGAACTAAATTGATAATTTGCGCTTGCGAGTAATCTCTACTCCTGATGGGGATGGGGTAGAGGTTTATAGCTACGACAAGGTGGATTTTGTATCACCAATTAAGGTAGATGGTAGTGGTGCGTTTATTGAGATTCTAGTTCCATATACCCCCTCTTTTGTTGATTTCTACCGCTCTGCAACTGAGATGGTTGCGACAGCACCAGCGCGAGTTGGCGCACCTGAACCCTTTGTCCCAATCACTGATGATACACTTTATACTTGTGTTAGTGCTACCCCTAATCTATATTTTACTAGCATTAAACATACTAGACAAAAATCACATGGCGTTGACGAAATTACCTTAATGAATGTGGGTAAAGTCATTATGCGTGATGGTCATAAGGTAATGCCCATAGCTATCTCTATCCACCACGGACTAGCAGATGGTGGAGATGTGAACGAGTTCTTCGCTAAAGTTCAGCATATTTTAGATACGCTTTAGAGCTTTCTCTCTACTTATAGAGGTGTTTTTAATTTATATCTATTATCTTTGTCAATATATATTTAGCAAGATGAAATGAATGAATTAAATAAGACTCAAATTAATATTGCGTTTGCAACTGATGATAATTATGTTATGCCTACATCCGTAGCGATGGCCTCTTTGTTAGAAAATAATCAAGTTGATGTTAGCATATATTTGCTTAATATAGAGGGATATTTATCAGAGAAGAATAAGGAAATACTAAAGATAGTTGCCGATAAATATAATAGCACTATTTACTTTGCAGATGTTGCTCCTGAGCAATTTGATGGATTTCCTATACTCAGACATGGTCTGTCGTCATATTTAAGGCTTTTAGCTCCTAAGTTATTTACAGATATTGATAAGTTATTATACTTGGATGCAGATATTGTAGTAGAGGGTCAGATATTAGAGCTATATAATACTAATATTGATGACTATCAATTTGCTGGAGTTGCTGACACAGTATCACTTAATGCAGAACATCTACAGGGGACTTCTAAAAATTGAATTTTAACGCTTTTCTATTTTGATACTTCATCTTCGCATTTTACAAAATGCACCGTAGGCACCGCTACGCTCACATTTTGAAAAATACAAATCTAAAGCATCAAAATAAATAATCGAATAAAACCAATTATTAGAAGTCCCCTACATAAAATAGGTTATAATTATGATAGGAACTATATAAATTCAGGTGTGCTATTGATGAATCTCAAAGCATTGAGAGAGATGGATATAAAAAAGATGATAAATGAATACGTTGATATCTATCGCAATCAATTATGCTGGGGAGACCAAGATATAATCAATAGTGTATTTCCTAAGATTTTAATACTAGATCCTAGATACAATGCAATATCGATATTGTGGAATCTAAATAGTAGTAAGAGGGGTAAACTGTGGTCTGTGGAGCAGATTAAGATAGCTGGAACTACTCCTGTAATCATTCACTATACTACTAATAAAAAACCATGGAAATTAGGTAATGCACACGTCTTAAAGGATAGATGGTACCATTACCTATGTAAAACACCATTTAAAGATTATGACCCTAAGTGTGAGGCTAGTGCAGATGTAAATGTTACTATCTCTAACTTAAAATTTTTTAGTAAGAAGATAATCAAGAGAATAGTATTGTGGAAGTATAGAAACAATAGGATTAACTAACTTTTGGTTACGCTAACAGTTTTAGAACTACCCTAAAGGGAATGACTAACATCGATTTTGATGTTAACCATTCCCTTTAGGTTTAGTTTGAATAAGCTATCTTATTGGTTGTAAGTCTTTGATGTAGCTAGAATATTTGTATCACCTGCTACAGTTGTAGTTCCTGCTAGTGATAGTGAGAAACTTGTTGTAGATTCTAATGCTAATGCTTCAATTTCGCTATCGGTGATAGTGCTAATTTTCTCATTGAATAATGCTATTGCTTCAGCATCAGTAGCATCCTCGCTAGATCCAGTTAGGTAGAAAACTTCAAAGTCGATACCCTTAGTTGCTAGGTAATCTGTAACTGTAAATTCATCAGTTGAGTTAAGACTATGATACGTCCATGTTATTTTATATGCAGATTCGATAGTTGAAGTCTCTTCACATGACGAAAATGATAGCATAGGTAAAATAGCTAGAATAAAAATCGTTAATCTCTTAATCATAATTGTTTAGTTTTTAGGGAAGTTATACTAACTGATAGCACAGTCACCTCGCTCCCAAGTTTGAAAAATTTGTTATTAATAAATATATTTTAAAATTCAAATGCAAAGATAGCAATTTTTTCAAGATAAAATTACGTATTATTAATTTATTATTGAAAGTACTCGTTTGTTGGCTTGCTCTATTGCTTGGCTGATGTGGCTGCATATATGCTCTTCACCTAGTAGCTCTGATATTTTGGCGTTGCTTAGTACTTTGTGTACTTGTGGGTTTACGCCTGATAGGATTACCTCTACACCCTCTTTTTGGGATGATTGGATAAGTACTTGTAGGTTGTGGATAGCTGTTGAGTCTATAAATGGTACTTTACGCATACGTATGATACGCACTACTGGTTTATTGTCAACGTGGCTCATTACTTCGTCAAATTTGGTTGCGATACCAAAGAAGAATGGTCCCTCTATCTCATAGACTTGTATCCCTGGAAGGATATCTAACATCTCATGCTCTTCGGTGTCTGAACCCTCATAGATATCTATTGCTTTGTTGAATACTTTGATTTGGGTATTCTCCATCATACGTTTCATAAATAGTAACATGGCTAGTAATAGACCTATCTCAATAGCAATGGTTAGGTCGAATATTACTGTCAATAGGAATGTAACTATTAGTACTGTTACATCATATTTAGGTGTCTTAAAGGCTGCTACTATATTGCGCCATTCGCTCATATTATATGATACTATTACTAGTACTCCTGCCAATGCTGCCATAGGTATATAGTTAATAAGTGGCATAAGGAATAGGAACATTAATAGTAATACTATGGCGTGTATAATACCTGCTACGGGTGTTTTACCTCCGTTACTAATATTGGTCATGGTACGTGCTATTGCTCCTGTTACTGGAATACCGCCGAAGAATGGCACTACTAGGTTGGCTACCCCTTGACCTATCAACTCGGTGTTGGAATTGGTGTGATTGCCTGTTGCACCATCAGCTACTGTGGCTGATAATAGTGATTCTATTGCACATAACATTGCTATTGTAAAGGCTGATGGCAATAGCTCTTGCACTGTATCCATATTCATACCTAGTCCGTGTGGTTTAGGTATCTCACCTGATAGATTGGCAAAACGATCACCAATAGTTGTTATGCTACTAACTATGTTAAACTCTTTCAATAGATAAACTATCAGGGTGGTAATAACGATTGCTATTAATGCACCTGGGGTTTTCTTTGAGATTTTTTTAAGTAATATAATTATTGCTATTGTTGCAATACTTATTAGGGTTGTAGGGATATCTATTGTGTTGAATATCTTGAATATCTCGCCCCATTTCTCAATAAACTCTGATGGTACACCGTTAGGTGCTGAAAGACCGAAAAAGTCCACAATCTGTGTTGAGAATATGGTCAATGCAATACCACTAGTGAACCCTATAACTATGGGGTAGGGGATGTAGGTGATAATAGTTCCTAATCGTAAAACTCCTAGTAAGACCAATATTAACCCTGCCATTACGGTGGCTATGGCAAGACCCTCGACACCGAAGTTTTGGATTATATTATATACGATTACAATAAATGCTCCTGTTGGACCACCAATCTGAACACTGTTACCGCCAAGTGCTGATACTAAAAAACCACCTATAACTGCTGTTATTAGGCCTATGGATGGTGTTACACCTGATGCAATACCAAATGCAATGGCTAATGGTAATGCTACGATACCTACGACGATACCTGCTGAAAGGTCATCTTTAAATTTAGATAAGGAGTAGTTCCTTAACTCGCTAATAAGTTTTGGTTTAAACTCTAGCTTCTCAATTATTTTCATTTAGATTATAAAAAATTAAATACTTTACTCTGGTTTTTTGCCGATAAAATCAAATGTGTCGGCGTAAATTTCGGTTGTACTACGTTTAATCATATTCTTGTCTTCCCAGACGCGAGTTCTGATTTTTCCCTCGATATATAGTTGAGTTCCTTTGCGTACATATTTTTCAGCCAGTTCTGCTGAACGCCCCCACATAACTATATTATGCCACTCGGTGCGTTCTGCCACTGTAACTCCTGTTGATGTCTTATATGCGCGTTCAGTAGTAGCTAATGAGAAACGCGCAATCGCTCGCCCCTGCTCCATATATTGGACTTCAGGGTCACGACCTACATGACCTATTAGTATTACTTTATTTACTGACATGATCTTATTAAATTGCTGATGCTTTTAATCCATTAATTACGGCTGTGGTGAATCCGTTAGCCTCCATGGCGTTCAATCCCTTGATGGTGATACCACCTGGAGTTGTTACCTTGTCAATCTCAACTTCTGGATTATTACCTGTTGCCTCCAATAGCTCAACTGCTCCGCGAAGAGTACCAAGGACCATCTCCTTAGCTTGATTAGGGTATAAGCCTAACTCCACAGCTCCCTCAGTTGCAGCACGCACATAGCGCATGGCGTAAGCTATTCCGCATGAAGTTAATGCTGTTGCGCTACCCATTAATCGCTCCTCGATAATTGTAGTCATACCTAATGGTTTGAATAGGTTTACTACGGTGTCAACTTGCTCCGCGCTAGCGTTACGGCTAGTGATAATATTCACACTTTGACGTACTGCAATAGCTGTATTAGGGATGATACGGAAAATAGTAGGATTACTGCAATTCTCTGATACCAATTCAGTAAGGTCATCAATAGAAACACCTGCTGCAATAGAGATAAAAATCTGTTTCTTGAAATCAATCTTTGCAGAAATCTGATCTAACACCACTTTTACCAACCATGGCTTAACAGCTACTATTACGATATCAGTATCGTTGATAACCGCTTGTAGATTATCTGTTGAGATATTAAGCTCTGGGAACTTATCTTTAGCCGATTGAAGCAATGCTTCATTTAAGTCACAAAGATAAATGTCACTCTGCTTGATAGCTCCACTTACACATAGACCCTGCATAATAGCACCGCCCATGTTTCCACCACCTATTATTCCTACTTTCATTGTTATAATGCTTTATGTAAACGTGCTAGGAATTCATCAGCTATCTCACGAGTTATTACCAATGGAGGTAATAGACGTATTACGTGAGTACCTGATACCCCTGTAAACACATGTTGTTCTTTAATTAATCGTGTGCGTATCTCCTTGATAGGTTCATTAAATTCCATACCTATCATTAGACCACGACCACGTACCTCCTTAATTTGAGGAATTTTGCGTAACTCAGTCATTAAGTATTCACCGATAGCTGCTGAGTTGGCAACTAGCTGTTCATCCTTGAAAATATCAAGCACAGCAATAGCAGCTGCACAACCTAAATGGTTACCGCCGAATGTAGTACCTAACATACCATATTCAGCTTTATATTTAGGTGAAATTAATACTCCACCCATAGGGAAACCATTAGCTATACCCTTAGCTACCGTAATCATATCTGGTTTGATACCTGAGTATTGGTGAGCAAAGAATTTTCCGCTACGTCCGTAACCTGATTGAATCTCATCTAAGACCAATGCTACATCATATTTGTCACACTCAGCGCGTAACTCAACTAAGAAATCATCAGTAGGAATTTGGATACCACCCACACCTTGAATACCCTCGATAATTACCGCACAAACATCACCTTTAGCTAGCTCAGTACGTACAGCCTCAATATCATTCAGTGCAACGAATGTTACATGACCATTATCATTGATAGGTGCAACAATCTTCTTATTGTCAGTCATCTCAACTGATAACGATGTACGACCATGGAACGCCTTTTTAAATGCTATTACACGTTTTTTGCCATTAATGAACGATGCTAGTTTTAGAGCATTTTCATTAGCCTCAGCACCTGAATTGACTAGGAATAGTTGATAATCATCATAACCTGATTCGATACCTAACTTTTCAGCCAACTCCTTCTGTTGAGGGATTTGCACTGAGTTAGAGTAGAATAGTAGTTTATCAGCCTGCTCCTTGATTTTGTTAATATAATGTGGGTGTGTATGACCTACTGATATTACAGCGTGTCCCCCATACATATCTATATATTCAGTCCCTTTAGAGTCATAGGTGTAACAACCTACCCCTTTAGTAATTTCAATATCAAATAGTGGATATACATCAAATAGTTTCATATTCTCCTGTTTTATTTTTTTTGAGCGACCCCTTAGAATGCTGATGGTTTAAGGTTTAAACCTGTTCTTTGTGGTAGTCCAAATATTATATTCATATTCTGAACAGCTTGTCCAGATGCACCCTTTAATAGATTATCAATAACTGATACGATAAGTATCTTGTTACCCTCTTTACTAACATTTACAATACACTTGTTAGTGTTAACTACATCCTTTAGATCAGGCATTTTGTCACTAACGTGTGTAAATTGTTCATCTTTATAGTAGTCAGCAAACAATTCACGTACTGTGTCAATATCAGCATCACTATTTAAGTACGCCGAAACAAAGATACCACGAGCAAAACAACCACGTACTGGCAAGAAATTAATATCAGCCGTGAAATCAGCTTGTAGCTGTGTTAACGATTGACGTATCTCTGACAAGTGTTGGTGCGTAAATGGTTTGTAAATAGATATATTATTATTACGCCATGAGAAGTGAGAAGTTGTTGATGGCTTAACACCTGCACCTGTACTACCAGTGATAGCATTAATATGAATATCACTAGTTAGCATGCCAGCTTTAGCTAATGGCAATAGAGCCATCTGTATAGCAGTTGCGAAACATCCAGGGTTAGCAACGTATTTAGCCTTTTCAATGCGCTCTAAATTAAGTTCAGGAAGTCCATAAACAAAATCATGCGTGCCATCCTCTTTACGATAATCTGTTGATAGGTCAATAATCTTGATATGTTCAGGTATGGTGTTGCTCTCCATAAACTTCTTAGTATCACCATGAGGTGTACAACAGTATAGTAAATCAATACTAGCCATATCAAGCTCTGAGGTGAATCGTAATTCAGTTTCACCAATTAACCCTTTATGCACATCACAGATTGCGTTACCAGCATTACTTGAGCTATTAATCCATTTAATCTCAACCTCAGGGTGGTTAATTAACAATCTCAATAACTCCCCTGCGGTGTATCCTGCACCACCTATTATCCCTACTTTTATCATCTTATCTTTATATCAGTCTATTATTTTTTATTTTTTGCTTGAATGTTATGGTAAATCTTCATTTGAGTACCTAAGATTTTAGTAAATCCTTTAGCATCATCTGGAGTCCATGCTTTGTTAACCTCGCCATATTCACCGAAATCGCTATTCATCAAGTCAAATTTACTCTCAATACCTACTAATGTATAGTGGTAAGGTTTCAAGTCAACGATTACTGTACCAGTTACATTCTCTTGTGATGATATTAGGAATTGCTCCATATCACGCATTACTGGTTCTAGGTATTGTGCTTCATGAAGGAACATACCATACCAGTTACCAATTTGGTCTTTCCAATATTGTTGCCATTTAGTCAAAGTGTGTTTCTCTAGCATCTTATGAGCAGCGATTAATAATAATGGTGCGCCAGCCTCGAAACCTACACGACCCTTGATACCAACAATAGTATCACCGATATGCATATCACGACCTAATGCGTATGGTGCTACAATCTCTTCCAACTCTTGGATAGCTGCTACCTTGTCGCTATACTCCTTGCCATTGATTGCTGAAATTTCACCTTTACTAAATTCAAGAGTTATTTGTGAGTTTTCAGTTGCAGTCATCTGTGTTGGGTAAGCCTCCTCAGGAAGAGTTAGGTTACTCTTCAAAGTTTCTTTACCACCTATACTTGTTCCCCAAAGACCTTTATTGATAGAGTATTCCATCTTAGTAAAGTCAGCTACATAACCGTGGCTCTTTAGGTAATCAATTTCATATTCACGAGTTAAAATCATATCACGTGTTGGAGTGATAATTTCAATCTCAGGAGCTAGAATTTGGAATGTTAAGTCAAAACGTACTTGGTCATTACCAGCACCAGTACTACCATGAGCTACATATTTAGCACCTACACTCTTAGCATAGTTAATGATAGCGATAGCTTGGAAGATACGTTCCGAACTTACTGATATTGGGTAAGTACCATTACGAAGGATATTACCAAAGATCATATATTTAATACTCTTGTCATAATACTCCTGAGTAATATCTAGTGATGCGTGTGCTGTTGCGCCTAGTCGTAATGCACGTTCTTCAATGCTTACAAGCTCTTCATCTGAGAAACCACCAGTGTTAGCGATAGCAGTATATACTTCATAACCACAATCTTCAACTAAATATTTTACGCAAAACGAGGTATCTAAACCTCCACTAAATGCTAATACAACTTTTTTCTTTTCCATAATTCTAGGGAATATATAATTTGTTTATTTTATTAATCTTCGGTATGCTCCTTAGGGTCATAAAGTAGTCCTGTACATAGGCACATCCTACGACCGTTACGTTGCAATATATCAAAATTCACACAACTCTCACACCCTTTCCAGAATGCGGCATCCTCCGTTAAGGATGTAAATGTAACAGGGCGGAACCCAAGCTCATTATTTATTTTCATCACAGCACCACCTGTTGTTAGTGAGAAAATTTTAGCCTCAGGGTACATTTCGCGAGATAGTTGGAATATACGTTGCTTAATCCTTTTAGCTAATCCTAATCCACGGAATTTATTAACCACTATCAATCCTGAATTAGCAACAAAGGTCTTGTTACTCCATGTTTCGATGTAACTAAAGCCAGCAAATTCATCTCCATGAAGTGCAATAACAGCTTTGTTCTCTAGCATCTTCTGTTTGACATATTCAGGTGAGCGTTTGGCTATACCAGTACCGCGTACCTTAGCGGCACAATTGATAGTTTCAAGAATCTCCTCAACATACTTGATATGATTCTCATTAGCTACTACTATCTCTATTTTATCTTCATTCATTTTACTAAACCGATGCAAATTTTCGTTATAATATATACTTGTTACTTTAGTGGTATAAATTTCTGGAATACTTTAAGTGCTTGCTCATGCGTAACATCTTCACGCAACACAGCAAATAGTGTGTCAGCTCCAGCTATTGTTCCTAATATTTCAGCAGGGCGACTAATATCTATATCGTAAGCTAGACCACTAGCATAACCATTACGAGTTTTAATAACAGCCATGTGACCTGAGAATGTAATCGAAGTAAACCCTGCATGATGACCTGAGTGTATCCGACCCTGTCCTACTGATAATAGCTTGTCATGAATATTATTCCCATCAGGGATAATATACATATATTTACCCATATCAGTAGCTACTTTAGTTGTCTTTAAAGTCTTTAAGTCGCGTGATAGGGTAGCTTGTGTAACTATGCAACCCCTCTCAGCTAACTTTTTAGATAACTCATCTTGACTACCTATACAGTTGTTTTTAATCAAATCAATTATGATTTGAAGCCTAGATTTCTTATTCTTCATAAAATCAGAGTTTTAATCGCTATTTACAATCTAATTTAGACCTACTATTTGAACGTGGGAATAAATCCAGTGCAAAAATAGTAACAAAAATAGAGAAAATACCCAATTCCGCTAGAAAAATGTATTTTTATACTAAAAAAGTGAGTTAATGAAGAGTCAACAAGCAACTGTGAAGTCACTAGTTATATATATGGATTTGGTTAAACTTAGCCTAAATAGCCTTTGAGCTTGTTCCAAAACGATTGTGGCAAATAGATATTTTCAACATTGACAGCATTTTCAAATAGTGGGGCTATCTGCTGTGGGGTGTAACCTGCAATGCCGCAACCAATCTCGGTTACTAAAAATTGCATTTCGGGGCGGCACTTGGCGAATGTGATAAATTCATCGATATATGGTTTAATATGCTCTACTGAACCATCCATTGTGGGGATAGCATAAGTCTGCCCTTGCAGCCCAACACCTTCTCCCCACACTGCGCCCCATGACATTGCAGTTCGTGCAGCTCCACCGCCGTGGAATCCACTTATGTTGCTGCCGAATACGAAGATTTCGTTCGGTTGAAGCTCTGTTATAATTGTATGGCTGATTCTTTTCCTAGTTTGCATAATATATGATTAAAAATCTTCTCTTGATGTAATCGTTCTGCCTCTTTATTATTAGTATAGTCTCGCCCTGTATACATATTACCTCTGCTAATGTATGTGTTTCGAGCACTCTTTAATTTAATAATTCTCTCGGCTGCAATCCCATTTTTCTTTAATAGTGGCTCCCACAGACCATTCTTTCTTGCTATAATGAACAAACAATCGTTATTATATTCAGCCAAATATTGGATAATTCTCTCTACATGTTTTTCACCAACAAAATGTTCTCCACTATGTAGCGATGCAAACTCCGTAGATTTATATCCAACCAATTGAAGTATAGCTGTACGTGCTAAAACAACATCCTCTTTAATGCCTTCTCGCTTCCACAAAGAGGATAGTCTTTCATGCCAATATGCATTTCCAAGAATACAATCCTCCTCGCTATCTAACATTTTCTTAGCTTTAAAGGTAAGAGCATCTATTCTATTCTGATAAAGTATCGCCTTTGTCGCATCGTTTAATCTTTCAAATATTTTTCTATCAATAAGCTCGCTGTACCCTGGATTTAGCAAAAGAATAATGATATTAGCATCTAAAATATTTCCAGAGTGCGCAGCGGTAACAAGATCTGTCACAAACCGCTTTTTATTATTAGATTTTGATTTATCGCACCTCCTATTGTGATCGTTAATGATATCTCTATCAGCTTCACAAATAAATCCACATTTACCCGTCTCCTCATGCTTACAATGCCAATTCTTTGTCTCAATACACTTTTAATCTTCTCAGCGACTTCTACCCACGGATTTTGCGCTTTTACTTCGTCTTTTGTCATAATTTTATTTTATTAAGTTAATATTATAATCCTCTAAATCTTGATATGCACCCCTGCTTGGGTGGCGAGGGTTTCCTCCTTTGGTTAATGCTCCAATTTGTTTCCATGTGATATTCTTGTCTGATATTGAGGCTACAATATCTTTGAAGCAATCTTTTAGGTATGGGCGAGTGTTTATCGTATTGCCAAATGCTACCAAGATTGTCGGATGCTCAGTATAGATAGCCTTTCTGATCTGTTTGATATTCTCCTCGTGTAGCTCCTTGTTAGACGTGTCGGGGAGTTTCTTGGGGTTGGTCTCGATAAGTGGATAAACATTGAGCATTACAAATCCATCAAATCCGTTCCGCTTGGCATATCCCTGTACTCGTCTGATGGTCGGATCGCTACGATAGGCATTTGCGATGCTAGGATTAACACCAAAAACAAATAGAGGATTCTTGCCATATACACCCAATTTATAGCGTGCGTTATCTTCAAAATTGAGGTAGCACAAGTCAAATATTTCCTCTTTTGTAAATGGTTGCTTTAATTGTTCCTGTGGAGATATACCATCTCCAGTCAGTCAGAAGCATCTCACTAAGCATCGAGTCATTCCACTTACGACACTCCGTTTTGCCCGACCATTCAACAAAGCTCAACTTAATCTCACTCTCCAAGAGCTGTGCTAACTCAATAGAGGAAAAATCCTCAAAGACAACATCCGTAAAGTGATGTGTTTTGCCCCACCTCACCATCTGAATATAGCTTAAAAGTGTCATATTGAGTGACGTAAGAATATGTGGACTTCGATTGTCGCAATATCGCTGAACCTCCTCTGTGAGTGAGAACCCCTCTTTTATCAATACTCCCAACGTATTGAGTTTTGCATCATACTCCAAGTAGCTAAACTCGTGCGCAAAACCATCGAAATATACACGAGGTTGCGGAAGATATAGATTCCCCTCGCAATCGGTGTAGTTGCTAATCTGTTGTTGTTTCATTGTATTACTTTTCTGTGATATCTACTCTATAAGGTTTTCGATTACCCCTGTCTCATTTACAACAAAGGTAATGGCGGTATGAGCTAAATAGCTGCCCAAGTTCGTTAAATATATCTAGTATTATTGATAGGACAGTTGAGCGTTATATTAAAGAGCTAAAGGATAATAACATTATAGAGTTTAGAGGTGCTCCAAAAACTGGTGGCTATTATCTTATTTCAGGTCGCTGAATCGTTTGCGCCCTTGTAGGAAATATTCTATGATTACGTTGCGTTCAGCGTTTTTGTTTCCTTTTAGTAGGTTGGCTATATCTTTTGGTGGGGTGTATAGGCGTTTCATACGGCGGAAATCTTTGTGGGCTTTTAGAACTGCTCCTGCATTTCTAAATTCACGTTTTGCTAGGAACATAAAGAATGCTAGTGTATCATATAGGCGACGTGCAAATAGCTTTCTATCGCGTACCTTTTTAGGTAGATTCTTATATAGCAGTAGTAGATTGTTACGGAAGTTGAGGAATGTTTTGCGTGGGTTGCCTGCCTCTAATGTGCCTCCCCCTAGATGATAAATAGCACTATTAGGGAGATATTTAATTTTGTACCCTTCGAGGTTTATGCGCCAACAAAGATCTATCTCCTCCATGTGAGCAAAGAATAATCCATCCAATCCTCCAACACGTAGATAAACTTCGGTGCGTACCATTAATGCTGCTCCTGATGCCCAAAATATATCTTCAACTTGATTATATTGCCCCTCGTCAGGTTCAATAGTGTCAAATAGGCGACCACGACAATATAGATATCCCATATTATCGATATATCCCCCTGCTGCTCCTGCATATTCAAACATATTAGGATTGGTGCAAGATAAGATTTTAGGTTGACATGCGGCGGTGTCTTCATTCTCCTCCATAAACTCGTATAAAGGCTCTAACCACCCCTCGCGTACCTCAACATCTGAGTTAAGTAGTAGGGTGTATTTATAGTTAGTCTCTTCGATGGCTATATTATACCCTTCGGCGTAACCATGATTCTTTCCTAAACACAGTAGTTTAGCTTTAGGAAAATCATGTTTAATAATCTCAACAGAGTTATCTGTACTGCCATTATCTGCTATTATAACATCAGCAATATCACTATTGGTGTATTTACACACTGATGGTAGGAATCGTTTAATTAACTCCTCACCATTCCAGTTTAATATTATTACAGCTATCTGTTTTGACATATTAGTTTTTATTTTTTTTCCATCTCTTATGCGACCATAGCCATAACGATGGATTGCGATTTATTGTTTGTTCAAGCATTGCTGCATAACAATCTGTTATGGCTATGCTATCTTTACTCTCGATTGTTACCCCCGCAATATATATTGGGCGGATAGTAGTTTTATATTTACCTCGGCTAACTTTTTCGACATCCAGATAAACTACATCTGTATCTAGTTTGCGAGCTATTGTCTCACTACCAGTAATAAACGACGTATCATGATTTAAGAATTTAACGATATGTTTAGTATCAGTGCCACTAGGGCGTTGGTCTGAGATAAATCCAGTTAAGAAAGCTCCCCCCTCACGCTTAATCTTAAATAGATGGCGGAATGTACTCTTTTTTGAGAAACATACAGTATTAAACCTAACTCTTAGTTTTAGCATATAAGCGTCAAACCACTTATTGCTCAATGGACGATATATCTGTGAGATGGTAACTTTGTCATTATTGCTACTCTCTAACCATAATGATATGGATGTTAAGTATTCCCAATTACCATAATGGGCGGCGTAGGCTACGACTGAGCGATTACGCTTTAATGAGTTGTCAATTAGTTCAGCCCCCTCAAATATCATACGCTTGCGCATCTGATCGTCGCTGATATGGATTAACTTTATTGTTTCTAAGAAATAATCTGTTAGATGTTTGTAGAATCCTTTGACAATCTTAGTGCGTTCCACAGTGTTATGCTCAGGGAACGAGTCTTTTATGTGTTGGGATACCACTTTAACTCTATACCTAATTACATAGTATAAAAGAAAGTAGATAATATCTGAAACTATAAACAACACCCTAAATGGCAACAGAGCTACCAAATGTAGTAGCAGGTTTATGGGTGCATAGATTATATTTTCACGTGTTATCTTCATTGATACTCTTTAGTAGCTTATTATCTATTTTACTAATGTGGCATTAACTGAGTTATCGCTCATGATAGAATCAAGTGTAACCTCGCTGATATTATTAATCTCTGCTGGATTGTAATCAACTTCAACACGTAGGTAGTTATCAGTAAATCCATGCATCGGAAAGCCCTCTTTAGGTTGTTCAAATAGAACAGGACGAGTGCTAGAGATAAAACGTTGGGTGAAATCGTATAATTTCTTATCCGAAAGTGCAATCATGCGATGTGTACGTTTATTCTTAGTTTGTGGATTAACACTATGTTCAATCTGCAATGCTGCTGTTCCTGCACGTTCCGAGTAGGTAAATACATGCAGTGATGAGATATCCAACGATTTGCAGAAGTTGTAAGACTCCTCAAACAGTTCATCAGTTTCACCACGTGAACCAACTATTAAATCAACCCCAATATATGCATCAGGCAATACACGGCGTATATGCTCAACTTTGGTAGCGAATAGTGCTGTATCGTAACGACGACGCATCAGTTTCAATACCGCATCAGACCCTGATTGTAATGGGATATGGAAATGTGGCATAAATCGTTTAGCTTCGGTTGCTACCCAATCTATTATCTCGTCAGTTAGTAGGTTAGGTTCAATGGATGATATGCGGAAACGCTCAATACCCTCCACTGTGTCTAACGCTTTTATTAAGTCAAAGAATGTTTCGTCACTCCCCTTGCCAAAGTCGCCAATATTTACACCTGTTAGGACTATCTCCTTACCCCCTTCGGCTGCAACACCTTTAGCTTGTTCTACTAAATTAGCAATCTTACCACTACGGCTACGACCACGTGCGTAAGGTACAGTGCAATATGAACAGAAATAATCACAACCATCCTGTACTTTCAGGAAATATCTAGTGCGATCACCACGTGAACATGATGGATTAAATTTAGAGATATCTTTCATTGGGGTAACTGCAATGGTTTGCTGGTGAGTTTTAAACCAGTCATCGATATAGTTGACTATCTCACCCTTTTGGTCACTCCCTAATATAATATTTACGCCATCAATATGCGATATCTCCTCACCTTTAAGCTGTGCATAGCAACCAGTTACTATAATTAATGATTCAGGTGAATTCTTAATAATTTTACGGATTGTTTGGCGGCACTTCTTATCTGCTAACTCAGTTACACTACATGTGTTTATAATTGAGATGTCTGGGGTTTCACCTTTACGTGCAGGCTTAATTCCGCGTTCAGCAAATAGTGTATTACCTATTGACGAGGTTTCAGCAAAGTTAAGTTTGCAGCCTAAAGTGTGAAAACTAACAGTGAGATTATTAAATGTTGCGTTATCTATCATTATTTCCAATTTCCTAAATCAGTTGCAAATGTACTGAATAATATAGAGATTTAATGGTTAAAAATGTGATAAAGAGCATAAAATATTGCTGATTTGCAAAATTGTTGTATATTTGCGCATAAATTAAAAATGTGTGCAATATGGAACTAGCCAATTTTATTAAATTGTATGAGAAAAGTTTTCAAGATAATTGGGAACTGCCAGCGTTAACTGACTACACCAATGGAAACACATTGACTTATGGTGAGTTAAGTAAGGAAATTGCAAAATTGCATATTCTATTTAAGCAATCCAAAATAAAACGTGGTGATAAAATTGCGTTAATTGGACGTAATACTCCATCGTGGGTAACCGTTTTTATTGGCACATATACCTATGGAGCTATTATAGTTCCTATTCTTCAGGAGTTTAATGCTAATGATGTACAACATATTGTTAATCATTCTGAGTCAAAGCTACTATTTACTAGTGATTCTCTATGGGAATCATTGGAGCTAGATGGTATGAAAAATGTACGCGCTGCGATATCTTTAGATAGTATGAAGGTATTAGCAGAGAAGAGTGGTGAGGAGATTGATAAATATATGAAGGGGGTCGAGCGTCGTTTCCAATTAGTCTATCCACATGGATTTAAGGCTGAGAATATCAAATATGCTGATATGGATAATGACAAGCTACTTGTTATTAATTATACATCAGGAACGACAGGTTTCAGTAAAGGGGTAATGTTATCAGGACAAAATCTATCAGGTAATGTAACATTTGGTATAGATTGTAACTTACATTATAGAGGCTCACGCACATTGGCATTTTTACCTATGGCACACGCCTATGGATGTGCATTTGATTTATTAACACCATTAGCGGTAGGTTCACACTTGACACTCTTAGGTAGGATTCCTTCTCCTAAGATATTATTAAAAGCGGTAGGGGAGGTCAAACCTAATCTAGTGATATGTGTGCCATTGATTTTAGAGAAGATTTACAAGAAAATGATTCTACCTATGATATCAACAGGATTAGTGAAATATGCACTAGCTATACCATTGGTTGATAAACAGGTGTATGCAACAATCCGTAAAAAGTTAATGGATGCATTCGGGGGAGAATTTGAACAGATTATTGTAGGTGGTGCTCCACTTAATGCTGAAGTTGAGGAGTTTCTATGTAAAATTAAATTCCCAGTTACAGTAGGATATGGTATGACTGAGTGTGCTCCACTAATTAGTTATACACATTGGTCTAAATTTATCCCACGTTCATCGGGTCGTATTCTTCAAGGTCTTATGAAGGTTAAAGTGGAATCAACAGATCCCCAAAATATCCCTGGTGAGATTTGTGTTCGTGGTACTAATACTACTAAAGGTTATTATAAAAACTTAGAAGCGACAGATGCTTTAATAGATAGTGAAGGTTGGTTGCATACAGGTGAT
This sequence comes from Bacteroidales bacterium, assembly GCA_044433325.1. GTDB lineage: Bacteria > Bacteroidota > Bacteroidia > Bacteroidales > Muribaculaceae > HGM05232. The sequence continues at coordinate 6,474 of JAWXTT010000006.1, read as the reverse complement.
ATGGGAACTGTTACTGAGGATGGAACAATTTTTATACGAGGTCGTTATAAAACAATGATTCTAACATCCAACGGACAGAATATATACCCAGAGGAGATTGAAGCTAAATTAAATAATATGCCATTCGTTATGGAGAGTTTAGTGTTAGATCGTGAGGGTAAGATTGTTGCTTTAGTTTATCCAGATTTCGAGGCGATGGATGCTGAGGGGGTAACTAATGAACAACTTCCAGAGAAGATGGAGATGGTCAGAGCTGAGGTGAATAAGCTATTAGCTCAATATGAAAAGGTGTCTAAAATACAGCTGATGGCTCATGAATTTGAGAAAACACCTAAACGTAGTATCAAGCGTTATTTATATAACCATTAATTCAGTCGCAGAATCTCAGAACGATAGGTAAGAGAAATTAAAAGGGGTCAACTTCTCAGTTATGTGAGTTAGTTGACCCTTTTAGTATTTTAGTATGTTTCCTTAGCTATTCTTGATATTGGCGAAGTAGAAGTCTAGTACATCTTTGGCAGCAACGAATGAGCTTTGACGGTTGCTTAGCACATCTGCTATCTTATCATTTAGCATTAGTTCAACGCGTGGATTGTTATAGAAGTTAGTGCGTAGATGTTCATCGATAGTTTCAAACATCCAATATTTCTCCTGTTGGTCACGGCGAACCTTGAAGTAACCATTATTCTCAGCAAAAGCCATATAACGGTCTATCATATCCCATACGGTGTCTATCCCTAATTCAAAGTAGCCTGAATAGGTGTGTACCTCTGGTGTCCAACCACTAGGAGGTAGTGGAAATAGGTGTAGAGCATTGCTAAATTGTGCTTTAGCTAGATTAGCACGCTCTATGTTGTCACCATCCGCTTTATTGATGACTATACCATCCGCCATCTCCATAATACCACGTTTGATACCTTGTAGTTCATCACCAGTACCTGCTAGTTGTATTAATAGGAAGAAATCAACCATTGAATGAACAGCCGTTTCACTCTGACCAACACCAACCGTTTCAACAAATATGGTATCATAGCCTGCTGCTTCACATAGTACGATGGTTTCACGCGTTTTACGTGCCACACCACCTAATGAGCCTGCTGATGGGCTAGGGCGTATAAAGGCATTAGCATGGGTTGAAAGTTTCTCCATACGTGTTTTATCCCCTAGGATACTCCCTTTAGTGCGTTCACTACTAGGGTCAATGGCTAATACTGCTAACTTACCCCCTGCTTTAAGTACATGCAGCCCGAAAACATCTATCGAGGTACTCTTGCCTGCTCCAGGGACACCTGTAATACCTATACGTTTAGATTTTCCTGAATATGGAAGGCATTTCTCTATCACCTCTTGGGCTAGGGCATAATGCTCAGGGTTAACACTCTCAATTAGTGTTACTGCTTGTCCTAAGATGCTAACATCTCCTTTTAATATACCTTGGACATAGTCATCTGCTGTAAGTACACGCTTACGTGGCTTACGTTTCATATACGGATTAGTTATTGGGGGTTGTGAAACCCCTTTGTTTACGGCTAACCCTAGATATTTATCATTATTCTCTACATGTTCCATATCTATTATCTATTTATTGGAGTAATTTCACCTACTAGATGAATATCTTTCATAGGGTTAGTAGGGTCATTACTAATTATAGTTATCTTTTTATTTAAAATATCAGTCATTGGTTCGATATAGGATGGGGTAACATATATTATTACCTCAATGCTCTCACCACTTTTTACAAAATTACCTATAATTTTGCTATTTATATAGTTATGTAGTGAATAAATTTTATGAATTATTAAATCGTTAACCCCGCGGTTGGTTATTATTAATTTTTGTGAGTCAATAATATTTCTGTTAAGGTCTAATTGCTTAAAATGTAGCCTATCTGTTGAGGTGCTGATTATCGGTGCGTTAATCTTGTCACTCTCACTGAGTGAGCTGAAGTCCTCCATAACTGTTGCTATTGCTTCAATCTGAGTGCTAATAACTGAATCATCACTATATTTTATATTTAGTGTGATGTGGTCATTGCTACCTCCTAATTGATTATATTTAACTCCATCAAAGGTGGCAATTATTATAATCTTCTCACCACTGTTAATAGTATTAGGGATATTACTAGATAGAGAGATATATTCAGGAATATTATCAAATGAGAGTTCAATTGGCTCTGCGCTATTATTATACCCTTGCAGAAATGAACTAGAGCTACTATTATTCATCAACTCACCAAAAAATATGGTATTATTACTAAGTCTAAAACCAGCTACTTGATAAGGGAATTTGCTCTCTATGCTCTGTTGTGTAGGGTTTACACCCCCTTTAATTGTTAATCGTTCTCTTTCGTTGTTGGCTGATGTGCTAACTATTATTGAACGCTTAAACTCACCAATCTCACCACTAGGGTTATATGTTACATTAATTATTGAGCTTTCATCTGGATTAATTTCAGTATGCTGATATTCAACAGTTATGCATCCACATGATTTGCGAATATCGGTAATAATTATCTTGTTATTAGTATTGTTGGTTAATTCAAATTGGGTTGTAACCATACCATCCTGCTCATTGATTATGCCTAGGTCATGTTCAATAGTATTCCACCTGATATCTGCTGCTAGAATAGATATCGAGCTTATAAATAATGTTATTATGGTAGTAACAAGTAGTTTCATGTAGCTCTAAATGGCGTTTACTCCTCCACTGTTTCCTTTTTTGGTGCAGGTACTACTGAACCTATTATGGTTAGAGTGCTATGCTTTTTAGGGTCATTAGTAGTTATTCTAATAGCTTTCTTAAAAGCTCCTGGTCGCATTTTAGGATTGTAGCTTACCTCTATTGAGCTTTTTTTGCTTGGTTTGATAGGCTTAGTTGTATATTTAGGAATAGTACAACCACAAGATGATTGCGCATTGATAATAACCAATGGAGCATCTCCGTCATTGATAAATTCAAATTCACAGGTTACTAATCCCCCATCCTCAGGGATATAACCAAAGTCATGCACTTTGCTATCTATGAAGGTAATCGTAGCTTCACCAGCACTCTCTTCATCTTTTGCGTGAATAGTAGTTATAGAAAGTAATGCTACTATTAATGATAAGTAAAAACGGTTCATAATATTATATTTTAAATGCTACCTCCTTAAATAAATAGCTGTGTTCTATGTTTTCTGTATCGGTTAGTATAAATTCACCTGTTGGTTTGATGTTGGTAATTTTAGCCTGAAACTCCCCTCTTGATGGTGTCGTAAAGGTATGAAATTCACCATCGTTACGATATAGATTATGGAGATAGTTAGTATGTAACTGCTCAAATGAATAATCTGAGGTGAAGTTACAGATAGTTACTATCTCATGAGCTAACTCCTCCAATACCTCAACGATATTAATTTCACGAGCTATTATATTAAGTAGAGAGATAGGGTTTGGTGCATCTGATAGGAATATATTTTGATTAATATTTAACCCAATACCCACTATGGTACGTTGGATTTTGTTACTCATCAAAGTGTGTTCAATCAATATGCCACATATCTTACTATCTTTATAATAGATATCATTTGGCCACTTAATACTAAACCCATTAGCATATTTAGATAGCACCTTAATTATTGCTAATGACACCCCTTCTGATATATAAAATTGCTGGTAGGGTAGTATAGTGGTAGGGCGTAGAAGCATTGACATTGTAATATTCTTGTTAGGTTCAGACTCCCACGATGCGCCACGTTGCCCAACTCCTGCTACTTGATTATCTGTGTAAATAACAGTGTTAGTAGCTAGATTGTCACCAATCTTAGCCATCTCATGGTTGGTTGATGCTAATTGCTCATATTTACGATATTCAATCTTCATAGGTGTGAGTGTTTACTCCTCCTCTCCCTCAGGATATTCTATTTGAATTAGGCGTGTAGTATCTGCATTTTCAGCAATTCTAACTACAACGGTATCCTCTGGTAGCAGCTCTTCGATACGTTCAGGCCACTCAATTAGGCACAGCGCACCTGAGTCAAAATAATCCTCAACACCTATTTCGCATGCCTCCTCAACACTGTTTAGTCTGTAACAGTCAAAGTGATAAATCAACTCAGCAGTAGTTTCAGAACGGTATTCATTAATAATAGAGAATGATGGTGAGTTAGTAATATCCTCAACACCTAGTTGTTCACTTAATGCTTTGATAAATGTGGTCTTGCCAGCACCCATTTCACCTACGAATGCAAAGATTGCGTAATCCTCCATCATAGGGATAAACTCCTTAGCTGCGCGAGATAAATCTTCAAGATTTACTATTGTAATAGTTTTGTTCATATTTAATGTTTATTTGCCTGTCATTGTTATTACAGGGACTAACATCTCCTCCATGGATATCCCTCCATGTTGGAATGTTCCCATGTAATATTGGACATAATAGTTGTAATTATTAGGATATGCGAAGAAATCTTGATTTCCCGCAATTATATATTTAGATGCTAGATTAGGTGCTGGTAACCCAAACTTAGTAGGACTATTAATCTCATACACCTGTTTAGTATTATATGTAAGGGTTTTGCCCAGCTTATAGCGTAAGTTAGTGGTAGTATTCTTATCACCAACAACCTTAATAGGGTTATCAACGCGTATCGAACCATGGTCAGTAGTAATCACTACTTTACATTTCATATTAGCTATACGTTTTAGTAGCTCAATTACTGGTGAGTGTTTTACCCACGATTCAGTTAATGAACGATATGCAGCATTAGTATTAGCTAACTCACGTATCATCTTAGACTCAGTCCTAGCATGTGAAAGCATATCTATAAAGTTAACGACTATCACTGAAAGGTCATAATTATTGAATTGGCTGAAGTTATGCACCAACTTCTCACAGAAAGATGATTCATTAATCTTATGATATGAGAATTTACATTTGCGACGATAACGCTCAAAAAGTGTTTGAATCAATGGTGATTCATTTAGGTTTTTACCCTCCTCCTCCTCTTCATCCACCCATAGTTCAGGGAACATACGTTCAATATCAATAGGCATTAATCCAGAAAATATAGAGTTACGTGCATATTGCGTTACTGTTGGCAGAATACTACAATATAGGTCATCGTCATCAATGGTAAAAAACTCACTAAGCATAGGCTTAATCATGCGCCATTGGTCTAAGCGGAAGTTATCAATAACTATAAAGAAAACCCTCTCATCATTATCCAACAATGGGAATATTTTACGTTTGATAAGTTCATTACTCATCATAGGACGTTCCATCGAGTCTGGGCTTTTCATCCAACTCTCATAGTTTTTCTTTATGAACTTATTGAATTGGTTGTTTGCTTCAATCTTCTGCATGCGTAGCATCTCATCCATATTAGTATCTGTTGAGGCTAGTTCAAGTTCCCAAAATACTAATTTGTTATATAGCTCATACCAATCATTAATATTCTCGCTATCTTGAGTTTGCATCGTGATACGTTGAAACTCCTGTTGATAGTTAGATGTAGTTTTGGCAGATACTAAGCTATTTGAGTGTAAAATCTTCTTGATTGAAAGGATTATCTGATTAGGGTTAACAGGTTTAATCAAGTAGTCAGCTATCTTATTGCCGATTGCTTGATTCATAATATTCTCCTCCTCACTCTTAGTAATCATAATTACAGGAGTGTCAGGATTAATCTGTTTAATTTGCGAAAGAGTTTCAAGACCAGTAATACCAGGCATATTCTCATCAAGTATTACTAAATCAAAGTTATTAGCTTCAACCTGTTCCAGCGCGTCATTACCATTGGTAACGGTAACAACTGAATACCCCTTCTGCTGAAGGAACATTATATGTGGCTTTAATAAATCTATCTCATCGTCAGCCCAAAGAATATTTACACTACTACTCATACTAACCCAGTTTAATTAAGAATGCCATCATTTATATTGCACCCTTTTAATATTGCACCCCTAGGGCGCGTTCTTCAACATCGTCAAAGCTATTCTCCTCCATAAAGTTGAAGTACTCCTCAAAGCTACGCCCCTCATTTAGTAACAATTGGAAATTGTTTACACTAATCATTACAGGTTTAACCTCTTTAGGCATTATAAATGCACTATTTGAATTCAGAACGCTTCGATAATGCGTAAGTTCATCAAAGTTAGCAAATCCTTTTATTATAATCAAACCCATTGGACCGAAATTCATCTGTTCAAGGTCAAAATCTTTTACAACGAATGAATTAAAGTTATGTTTAGCTATCTCAAACAATAAATTATTAGATGAAACAGTGTCAACAGGGAATACCAGTACTAATAGTTGAGGCTTATCCAGATCTGCCTCAAATGGAGTAAGTTCAGCATCTAGGGAAACACCTGTTGAGTCATTAGATAATCTAGTTGACCAATAAATCCCACGCATATTGCTTGAGCCACCCTCTAGTTTACGCCCTTGAGCTATCTGTTTAAGCATAGAGCTAGCTACTGGAGTAATATCAGTTTC
>JAWXTT010000005.1:0-36340 GCA_044433325.1 Bacteroidales bacterium | reverse complement strand
TGAATACTATACTGATTGGATTGAGTATATCGAGAAATATGATACTACTCTGCTAGATGGAATACAAGATGCATATACACGTATGTATGCAGAAGCGGATAGTATTGATAAAATAGAAGGGTTATTCGATTTCTACATGATTGTACAAGAATATAACGAGAAGTGGGGAACTGATTTCAAAGCTCCGAAAAATATATATTAAAACATCCCATATAACGATAACAAATAGGATGATTGCAAATCAAATGCAATCATCCTATTTGCTGTTATTATCACCTGAGTGTTTGGCTAAATGGTAAATATTGAGTACCTTTGTTTTATAGATAATACTGTTTGATAAATGACAAAGGATAAGAATACCATATTACGCACAGCTGATATTAGCAATATTGCTAATAAGGATAACCTAGATAACGAGGTCTTTATCTTTGATGATATACGTGAGCTACCACTTAATAGTGGTCCTTTTAAGTTGATGTTGCCTATTTTTGCACTATGCTTGCAGGGTGAGTCTGATATCTCAATGAATCTTACTGATTACCATATCTCGCCTAGTTCATTGGTTACACTTATGCCTGGCAATATTATCCATAGCTGTAAATTTAGCGATGATTTCAAAGGGTTATTTCTTGGGTTTCGTGCTGGTTATAGCCAAGAGCGTATCAATGATCTCTATTCGATAGCTCCAATTGTAATGAACTTTAATTCTGTTCCTGTTATTAATGTAACTGATGAACAGAGGGATAGCATCCAAGAGTTCCACTCATTTATATGGCGAAAGGTTAAAGCATCCAAGAGTGATTTTAGTAAAAAGAGTGTGCAATATATGTTACAAGCTCTGCTATTTGAGACGATGGATATTTATGTTTCGCATATCAATGTTGATTTGGATAAACGTTCACGTAACGAGGAGATTTACTATGAATTTATTGCTCTGATTGAACGTCATTACCGCGAAAGTCGCGCTGTTGCATTCTATGCTGAAAAATTACGCATCACACCTAAACACCTATCGGCAGTTACTAAGATAGTTAGTGGACGTACAGCAGGAGATATTATTGATGATTATGTAATTATTGCAGCTAAGGTTCTGTTATGTTCATCAACAAATAGTATTCAGGAGATTAGTGGCGAGATGAATTTTGCTAACCAAGCATTCTTTGGCAAATATTTTAAACAACATGCTGGGATGACTCCTGGTGAATACCGTTCTAGCAAAAGTGGTAGCTAATATGATGAGTAAACTAAAAAGCATATTATTACTACTAATAGTAATCACGCTAGCCACCACTAATAGCATTAAGGGAGAGAGTAATATTACTGATACTGACTCGATACATATAAGCCTAATAACTTGTGACCAAGGTGAAATTGTATATGAGCTGTTTGGACACACTGCTATTAGGGTGCAACGTGGTGATAAGTTGGATATCGTATTTAACTATGGGATATTTGATTTCGGCGCACCTAACTTTATAGCTCGTTTTACAATGGGACAGACTGATTATAAGGTGGTGTATTACCCTTTCAAATATTTTGTTGCAGATTACCGTGAGCGTAAAATATCATTTTATGAGCAAGATTTGAACCTATCTCAAGAGCAAGCTGAAGAGCTACTAAATCTGCTACTGATTAATGCCCAACCTGAAAATGCAACCTACCGATATAGCTATATCTATAAGAATTGTGCCACTCAGCCACGTGACTTGATTGAAGCGGTAACCGACAACTCTATTGTCTATCCTGAGAGGGGTGACACAAGAAGTTTACGCCAAATAATGAGCGACTGCAATGTTAACTATCCATGGTTTCAGTTTGGTATTGATTTAGCTTTAGGGGGTGAGATTGATGAAGATGTGGATAATCGCACACAGATGTTCGCTCCTATGATACTGATGGATTATATGCGTGATGCTACATTTATCAAAGATGGCGAACGTGTAAATATAGTTACAGCTGAACGCGCCCTAAACAGTGTGGATATTACCGATGCTATCCTCCCTCCTACCCCATGGTACTTATCACCAATGATGGTTTCATTGCTGATATTAATGATTACAATCGCTATCAGCATTAGGGATATGCGTAGAGGGGGTATAACACGTTGGTATGATACAGTGCTATTCTCTATTTTTGGGTTGTTGGGGATGTTATCATTCTTTTTGATATTCATTTCGACCCACTCAGCTACCTCACCAAACTACCTAGCAGTGTGGATTAACCCATTCTGTTTGATAGCTGCAATTTTAATTTGGATAAAACCTACGTATATTCTTTTACGTTTCTATCATTTTATTAACTTTGCACTATTAATTATTCTGATTGGGATGTGGTGGTTGATTCCACAAACTGCAAGTTGGGCTATTTTCCCACTTATAGCATGTTCTGCAATCAGATCATTTAATTTTTTATATATAAACAGATGCGCGGTAAACAGGCTAAAATAAATAGATTGGTAACATCGATAGTTATGTCGATGGCTACACTATCAGCTCTGTCACAAGCGCAAAGCACCACTACTAATAAGCCTTCATTGGTGGTTAGTATAGTTGTGGATCAACTGCGTAGCGATTATATAGAGTTGCTACAAGACCATTTTAGTGAGGAGGGTTTTAATAAGCTGGTCAATGAAGCGGTGTATATCTCAAACGTGGATTACAAAATCCCTAATATAGATGCTACGGCGGCAACTGGTATATTATACACAGGTTGTTATCCACGTATTAATGGTATCCCTGCTGGTACTAGCTACAATATGGAAACTAAACTTAGTGAGCCTATCCTAACCGACAACAGTGTCTCAGGTAGATTCACTACCGAAAAATATTCACCATCAGCCCTAAAGGTTTCAACTATATCTGATGAATTACGCATAAGTAATGCCTCAATGGGTTATGTATATTCTATTGCACCTAACTCACAACAAGCCGTTATTATGGCTGGTCATGCAGGTAACAGTGCATTCTGGATTAATGATAAGACTGGTAATTGGGGGAGTTCGTCATATTACCAACAGACTCCTGCTGTTATGCAGAAACGTAATTATCAAGCAGGGTTAACAACCAGATTAGATACAACTAGTTGGACTCCTACACTACCTATTGGTGACTACCCTGATATTCCAATTACACGTAATAGTTATGCCTTTAGATATACCTACCCTAACCGTGAGATTAATCGCTATGAGCGATATCTTAACTCACCATTGGTTAATAGCGAGATTACTTCATTAGCTATTGACTATATCAAGAATATAGGTTTAGGCAATCGTGGCGAAACTGATATGCTAAACTTAGCATACACACTAGCACCATACAACTACACTAATGAATCAGATAACCGCGTTGAGTTACAAGATAGCTACATCAAGTTGGATAGAGACTTATCACGTCTTATTAAGGAGATTGACTCAACTGTTGGCTTAGATAATACACTACTAGTAATATCTTCAACAGGTTATTTTAATGATAATAGTACTGACGAAGCACAATATAAAATTCCTAGTGGTGATTTTAATGTTAAACGCACAACCTCACTGCTGAATATATATTTAATGGCTATCTATGGGAATGGCGGTTGGGTTTCAGGATTTCACAATAATGAATTCTATCTAAATAGAACATTAATCAAGGAGCGTGGGGTTGAACTCTCAGATATACGAAGTAAAACAGCAGAATTTCTTCGCAAAGCTAGCGGGATAATGAGCGCGCACACGTTGGATGATATTATCAATAACCCATCCACCGATGAACTATATAATCTATATAACTCAATTACAATTAGCAAAGGAGCAGATGTTTACATTTCTATTATGCCTGGTTGGAGAGTGATTGACCCTGACAATTCAAGGAACAACACCTCGCCTAAACGTGATAATAGCGTAAGCACCCCTGCATTTATTCTTGCTCCTAATATCACACCTCAAAAGATTGAGATAAGCACCGATGCAACCATTATTGCACCTACTGTTTGTCACATTCTTCGTATCCGCTCCCCTAATGGAGCGCAGATGAAAGCATTAGAGCTATAAAATATATGCTCTAATCTGCATAAAAACTGAATCAATTTATTAACTTTGCACGTTGACACATTCATATTGAACGTGCAGAATAACTTGTAATAATAAAAAAACTAAATATATATTATGGGATTTAATGATTTTATAAAATCTCTATTCGGCAATAAATCACAACGTGATGTAAAGGAGATAATGCCTATTGTTGATAAGATTAAAGCAATCTCACCAGAGCTAATAAATATTAGTACTGATGAACTACGTCAACGCATTGACAATGTTCGCAAAGCATTAAAGGAGAGTACTGCTGAACTACGCGCTAAAATTGAGGAGATAAAAGCATCTGTTGAGGAGCTAGATTACGATAAACGTGAACCACTATGGAACGAGGTTGATAAACTTGAGAAGGATATCACTGAAACTCTTGAAGATAAACTAAATGAGGTACTGCCAGAGGTATTCGCTATTGTCAAAGAGACTGCTCAACGTTTCAAGGATAACGAAACTATCACAGTTACAGCAACTGACTTTGACCGTGAGTTAGCGGCTCAGGGGCGTGACTTCGTTACTATCGAGGGGGATAAGGCTATCTTTACCAACTTCTGGAATGCTGGTGGTAGTGAGATGAATTGGGATATGGTACATTACGATGTACAGCTAATAGGGGGTATCGTATTGCATAAGGGTAAAATATCAGAGATGGCAACTGGTGAGGGTAAAACTCTTGTTGCTACCCTACCTGTATTCCTTAACGCACTAACAGGTAATGGAGTGCATGTGGTTACTGTTAATGATTACCTAGCTAAACGTGACTCGGAGTGGATGGGACCATTGTATATGTTCCATGGTATATCGGTTGACTGTATTGATAAGACACAACCTAACTCGGCTGAACGTCGTCGTGCTTATAATGCAGATATCACTTTCGGTACTAATAACGAATTTGGTTTTGACTACCTACGTGATAATATGGCTAGCTCACCTATTGATCTAGTGCAACGTAAACACAATTTCGCTATTGTGGATGAAGTTGACTCGGTACTTATTGATGATGCACGTACACCACTTATCATCTCAGGTCCAGTACCTAAAGGGGATAATCAGATGTTCGTCGAATTCCGTCCTAATGTTGAGAAAGTATTCTCAGCACAGAAACGCTTAGTAACAGAACTACTTAGTCAAGCTAAAGCTAAGATTGCATCTGATGATAAAGAGGTGCGCAAGGAGGGTGGAATACTACTATATCGTACATTTAAGGGATTACCTAAGAATGGCGCATTAATCAAATACCTAAGTCAAGATGGTATTAAACCATTAATGTTACAGATTGAGGCGCACTTTATGCAAGATAATAGTCGTGAAATGCATGTGATTACTGATCCTCTATACTTTGTTATTGATGAGAAAAACCATAGCGTTGAACTTACAGATAAGGGTATTGATATCTTAACTGGTCACTCTAGTGACCCTCAATTCTTCGTATTACCTGATATCGCATCACAACTATCTGAAGTCGAGGGTAAGACAATGACTACCGAAGAGCGTCAAACAGTTAAGGATGAATTGATGCAAAACTATGCAGTAAAATCAGAACGTGTACATACCGTTACCCAACTATTAAAAGCATACACCCTATTTGAAAATAATGTGGAGTATGTATTGGATGATGGAAAGATTAAGATTGTCGATGAACAGACTGGTCGTATCATGGAGGGTCGTCGTTATAGCGATGGACTACATCAAGCGATTGAGGCTAAAGAGGGTGTAACCGTTGAGGCTGCCACACAAACCTTTGCAACTATCACGCTACAAAACTACTTCCGCATGTATAACAAGCTATCAGGTATGACTGGTACAGCTGAAACGGAAGCTGGTGAGTTATGGGATATCTACAAACTGGATGTGGTAACAATTCCAACCAATCGTCCTATCGCTCGTGATGATATGAATGACCGTGTATATAAGACTAAAAAGGAGAAATATACAGCGGTAATCAATGAGATAGAACGTATGGTGCAAGCTGATAGACCTGTGCTAGTGGGTACAACATCGGTTGAGATATCTGAATTATTGAGCCGTATGTTAACTATGCGCCATATCCCTCACAATGTATTGAATGCTAAGTTGCACCAACGTGAAGCAGATATCGTTGCTCAAGCAGGTAAGAAAGGTACAGTTACTATTGCTACCAATATGGCAGGTCGTGGTACTGACATCAAGTTAAGCAAGGAGGTTAAAGAGGCAGGTGGTTTAGCTATCATCGGTACTGAACGTCATGAGTCTAGACGTGTTGACCGTCAGTTACGTGGTCGTGCAGGTCGTCAGGGTGATCCAGGTTCGTCAGTATTCTATGTATCGTTTGAAGATACTGTAATGCGCCTATTTGCATCAGACCGTGTAGTGAAAATGCTAGATAGATTAGGGCTTAAAGAGGGTGAAATGATTGAAGCCAATATGGTTACCAAGTCAATCGAAAATGCTCAGAAACGTGTTGAAGAGAACAACTTCGGTATTCGTAAACGCTTACTAGAGTATGATGATGTGATGAATGCACAACGTAACGTAATATATACTAAACGTCACCATGCATTAATTGGTGAACGTATCGGTATCGATATTATGAATATGTTCTTTGACGCTATTGAAAATATTGTCAGCACATATAATGGGCCTAATGACTATTCAGAACTAGAGGTACAAATCGCTAAAGTCTTTGCAATAGAGTTACCATTTAGTGAAGAGGATTATCGTCAACTTAAATCAGAGGAGATGATAGATAAGATATATGAAGCTGTATTAGACGCGTTCAAACGTAAGAGCGAACGTATGGCTGAGATAGCTAACCCTATTATCAAATCAATTGTTGAGGAGAAGGGAGGTAAAGGCAATATCCGCATCCCTATCAATGACGGATTTAGAACTTATGGTATTAATGTTGATATCGAAGAGACTTATAATAGCGAATCTAAATCAATCTTTAAGGCTTGGCAGAAAGCTGTCCTACTTATGACTATTGACGAGGCTTGGAAGGAACATTTACGTGAACTAGACCAATTACGCCAATCATCACAGAATGCTAGCTATGAACAGAAAGATCCACTATTGATATATAAATTAGAGTCATTCAATCTATTTAAGGATATGATGAATAACCTTAATAATAAAACTATATCAATACTTATGCGTGGTCAAATCCCAGTGCAAAATCAGACTGAGGTACGCCAAGCACCACCTGAAATGCGTAAAGATTATAGCGGATACAGCACGCAGAAGGAGCAATACCCAGGCGAAAATGCACAGAAACGTGTAGCATCACAACAACAGGGTGAAAAGCAACGCCCAATGCCTATTAAAGCAGCTCCGCGTGTAGGACGTAATGAACCATGCCCATGCGGTAGCGGTAAAAAATACAAAAACTGCCACGGCAAAGAGCAATAGTAAAATATAGCTAGGATAGATAAGCTAAATAAAGCAAGAGTTCGACTTCGGTTTTATCCAAAGTCGAACTCTTTTCATATATATTATTATTATTATCTGAAATGCTTAGATTGTTAGATTACTGATAGCTTGAATGCGTGTACTCCGTCAAGACCGTAAGCTACATATATAAGTCCATCATCACCCTTTCTTACGAAGTTAGCTGAAGTGTCACCTAATGTATATTTCTTAACTACACTCATATCTGTTTTATCTAATATATATAAACCAGCTACACCATTAGCTACGTATATATAATCATCGTCAGCATCTATACAGTTAACTGAACCTATAAACTCTGAAGATAGTTCTGATACTAATGATCCATTCTTGTAACCCTTCAAGCCACCGTCACCAAGTGATACATAAATTACGTCACCATCAACGAATAATGTATTCTTACCATCTGATGTTGGAATGCTACCAACTTCATATTCTGTTACATACTCACCAGATGTAGAGTATTCATATACCTTAGTTGTAGCTAAACCTGCTAGAACTGCCATATTTGAACCATACTTAACAACATATTTAGCTTCAAGTAGCTCGGTATAGCTAACTTCATCACTGCTATTGATAACTGAGATACCACCATTAGCACCTGAAACTACCCATTTATCAGTACCTTCAACTAAGATACAGTTACCTGACGAACCGCTAACATTAACTACGTCAATTTCAACACTGCTAGAACCTGCTACATAAGTCACCTCAGAATATAATGCACCATTCTTATTACCTCCAGCTACATAAATTTGACTATTTGTAATATACATATGGTTAAAGTCTAATTCAGTTGTGTAATATGTTGCTTCTATCACTAGGTCACCCATATTTACAACATCTATATAACCTTGGTATGGGTCTTCTTTCTCGTGCCATGAAACAAATACATTACCATCTAAGAAATCAATACCAGTTGCTGAGATACGCTCGATATCAGGAGATGTAACCTCATAAACATGCTCTAAAACAATCTCTTCGTCAGTATCACCACTACCAGGAGCTTCACCATAACCATCGCTACAATCAGTAGGAGCGATATAGTAATCACCTTCAAATACTACATTAGCAGACCATTCGATAGCGTTTCCGCTGAAATCATCCTCGATAGTGTTATAGCTTAGGTATATAGGACCTCCACTCATTCTATTTAGGTAAGTGTTGTTATGAATCTTGATAAAGTCAACGTCAATAACAGCGTAACCTGAACCTTGATTTACAAAGTGTGAATCATTGTTATAAGTCATATCGCTACATTGTACTAAACTATTCTCAACCATAAAGATATTAGCATAAGAATCTAGTCGTATAGTTTCAGCTTTAAGTAAGCTACTCATATAAATATTAGAATAGTTATATGCATAAAACTCATTTTCAACAGTGATACAGCTACCAAATATAGATGTTCCACTTTCATTAATCCACAAATCAGTTGCGCTAACCGCACTTACAGTAGTAAAGCTACCATGAATAGATAATTTACCAAAGAATAAAGCATCGTCATTATAGTTAGCGTATGAACCATCGTCATTAAGCTCAAAGTCATCTGGGAAGATAGATGTTCCCCAGCTCTCAATATTAAAATCATCAAGGATAGCTGGTAAAGTTATGCTACCTGAAGCTAATACATAGATATTAGCACCAGTTGTTCCCCATGCATGGTAATAACTTAATGTAAGGTCACCTGCAACATATATATTAGTATTTTCACCAATTCTAATTTGCTCAGAATATGTTGCACCCTCTGGAAGATAATAATTAGTATTATCAGAGTTCCAACCCATATCTGTAGCCTCTAACATATTAACAGCGTCAGAAGGGATAGATGGAGCAGCAGGAGCAGTAACAATATCACTACTTCTAAAGATAACGTTGCTCTCAACTGTGTAATTTATTAAACGACTTTCGTCTAACATACTCTTTAATGTAACTGAATCTGAGCTTACTATATCTAAGCCGTCAATCTTATCATTACACGCTACTAAGATACTTGCTATAGCAACGCACGCGGGTAAAATAACTTTTTTCATACTTTTCATTGTTTTTGTTTTTCTATTATTTAATACTCGTTTGTCTTGTTGTTTGTTTTGTTTGTTTTATAATCTCTCATCTCGTGCTATTCGTGAACTCTTATTTGGGTTCCAACTATCACGATATGAACTAAAGAAGAAGAACTCCTTAAATGTTGCTATTATTCTAGTTATTCGTAAGAAATATCCTGAATATAGAGCTTGCAATGGGGTGAATATTATCATCTTAAACTCCTCACGCCATCTCTCTGATATGCTCATTGACATAAAGAATGATATAAATCCTAATGGAATAGTTATCAAGAATTTAAGCAATATCAAATCTAACAAGCTATATGCATCGTTGGCAATGAATGTTATCAGATATACTATCCATAAGATATCAAAGAAGAAGTTAAACATCAAATTGTCTATGTTGGTTAGGAAGTTAGATAGTCTGAAGTTAGCATATCTAACATTTAATACATTTGCATGCTTTCTAAGTCTGAAACGCACCAATGATTTAGACCACCTTAAACGTTGCTTATATAATTTCTGGAAACTATTAGGAACGTTAGTTAAACATACTGCTTTAGGGTTGAATACGACTCTAAAGCCTGACTTTCTAATCTTTTGTGTAATATCACCATCTAGTCCTGGACCTATATCCCACTTACCTACTTGGGTTAATACATCTGAACGGAATGCACCGAATGCACCTGATATGGTACGGAATCCGTTAATCTCAGAAGTTACTGTACGACCTAATTGTATAGACTCTAAGTACTCCATTGATTGCATTATAGTAGCAAATGATTCTTCAGAGTTGCGCACCTTAACAGTTCCACCTACTGCACCTACATTCTTATGTGTATAGAATGGAAGTAGTATCTGCTCAATAGCATCTATATCCAGTGATGAGTCAGCATCTAAATGGACTACGATATCTGATTTATTTTCGACCAATGCTAGGTTAGCTGCACTAGCTTTACCGCCACGTTCATTTACTGAATAAAATTTATCTATTAGACCACTTTTCTTCAAAGAGTTACATATCTCCTTAGTATTATCATCTGAGCCATCATCAACGATTACAATCTCAAAATTCTTATAGCTCTGCTCCTTTAATGACTGCGTTAGCTTATAGATATGTTTACCCTCATTCTTACCTGGTACTATAATTGAAACAAATGGATTCTTTGTATATAGTTCAATCTTAGCTGTAATCTCAGTTTTCTCTCTTACCCCTTTGACTATTCTCCTGTAAATTAAGACACCTAAGTCTAACAGATAGTATCTTGGAATCTCAATAAAGAATAGAAACCAAAAGATAGTAATGACCTTATCGAATGTCAAATCCTTAGTAAGATTAGCAAAGTAATTAAATATGTCAAATAGGAGATCCATTATATTCTTTTATCTCTCTGTTTTTATAGCACGTTGTTATTATTTTTATGGGTCGGTTTTAGAACTCCCCTATAATTTCTTAAAGAAATCCTCGATTGCAACATCCTTGTCATATACCATATAACTTAGGCTTCCTAATATCTCAGGGATACCCTCGGTGATATTACCTAATTGACTCATCGTTTCTTCATCAGTCATTTGGTGTGAACGTTCTGTCATTACATATATCACATTATCTTTAATAGAGATATTAGCGTGTGGAATAAACATATAGATTTGTGAAACTAATCTCTTACACCACTTATCCAACTCAGGAATATCTATGATTGTAGCCTTATATACTGTCAATATGTGATCTGCTGATTTGATATTGCTTGTGATATCCATTCTAACACTCAACATATCTTTAAACTGATTAAATGATAATACGTTAGGATATTTAGCTACATTATCTGATACCACAAAGTGATCTGTAATAGCAAACATTCGCTTACCTAGCTGGTTAACAACCACATTATACATCTGTACTGGTACCAATGTTTCAATATTTGATTTAGAGTAACATGTTTCACACTCACATACTACCTTAGGCTCGGCAAAGTTTATGCTACATTTATTACATACGTAAGATGTAGTAGGTCTATCATAGTCAACACCTATATGGCGTAACTCACGTGTACATTTAGGGCATATTAACTTACCATCCTTCATATAACTAGACTCTGGTGAGATATTAGCACATCTAAAGTGGTGTAACATATTTTGTTCATGTACATCGATAGAACCACATTTAGGACAAGTCTCAGCATATATCATCCCCTTATCATAACATTTAGGACAAACGTGTACTATACTTACTAGATCTTCAGGTTGTATATAGTTATATTCTCCTTGGAAGTTATTTCGTGCAGCTAAGAACTCAGCAGCAGAGATATTTAATCCTCGGAACATAACATATAATATAGGGTGTATATAACCAAATGGTGAACCCTTAACAATCTCCATCTTAGGAAATTTATCAGCACGACTAACCGAAAAACGACAGAATGCATAAAATATATGATCAATATTCCAGAATTCAGTTCCACGTTGGAAGATTTTGAAATTCAATGACTCCATTCTATTCTGGATTCTAATAATCTCATCTATCAGAACTGGTGAATCTATATCATCAGCGATACCGTCACATGAGCTAATTAGTTCAGGTGCAGTTACCTTTGAGCTAAAGAAGAATGGCTTAAATTGAAATGCTGGATGCGTAAATGGACTAATTAAAGTAGTCAGCTGATGTGAAAGTAGCACTGCTTCCTCAGTCGTATATAACACTCCATCAAAATCCTCATACGCTATAGGTGCATGATCAGGGAAAATTAAGTTCTCATCAATTACGGCTATACGTTGTCCAGCCTTGTTAGTTTTAATATTAAACTTATATTTTATTTCACTTGCTCTCTTCATAATATCATTATTGTTAAATTAAGGATAACCTCTAGTTTATTTCACATATACTTACTTCACCTCTCTCAATCTCCTTTGCTCTTCTATCTTCCCAGTATTTATCTACCATTTTATTTACAAATCCCAATTGATACTTTCTTAGCTCTATTGGTAATCTATCTACCTGATATCTTGAAATAAATCCTGTATTACTAATAAATTCTGCTCTTACTATAATATGTTTATCATTATAATGATAAGTATATTCTGAAGCACTCTGACTTATACCATCATTTACATAAGTAGATGAAGAGGTAGCTCTTACTGATCCTATATATTCTCCACCTGCATAGGCGCGGTAAATATCATCCTCATGTACTTCGGAATACTCCTCAGGGGTTAATATCATCTTAGCATGCATATCTAACATAGATGGTGTATTGTAAGGCATATAAGTAAGAATTGGCTCACCCTCCATAACTAAGACTCCATTTCTAGCCTGAATATCCACGATCAACATATCTACGTAGGCTACTCTATATTTATAGGATACACCAAATAGGTTAGGATTATTAATCCTTTGTGAGTGAGTATAGCTTCCTAAATCTTTAAAGCCCTCAGCAATAGCACTCTTACTAGCATTCTCAGCATCAGCTAATGCTTTATTCTCGATGCTGATAAGGCGTAGGATATGCTCTTGCTTTTTATTACTTTGGTGTAACTCCAACTTTTTATCGGTCAGAAACTCTTTAGTAGTCACCCCTAGCTTAACATCCTCACTGGCATTAAATACTATACCTCTTAATGAATCGGTAATATGTTTCTGTTGAGTGTATTCACTCCTTAATCTATCACGTCTAAGTTGAGCATCCCAAGCTCTAACATCCGTATTTAATACGTTATATGGATTTGAGGCATTATTTACCCAGTCAACATTTACATAACTATATAATGTATCACCCTCTTTAACATAGTCACCTGGTCGCACCATATAATCTACGACTACGTTATTATAATTTGCACGTATATTTACATTACGGCTAACTACAAAACCATCATATGTGGTAACTGATAACGAGTATAGAATATACGCTATAACAGCTATACCTAATACAGTAAAAGCCAATGTATAAATCTTATTCTGTTTTTTCGCCCTCATAGTTATCTCATCAGCTACTGCGCTGGAATTGTTGATAACTCTCTTATATGATATCCTTCTCATAATTTTATTGAGTTTAATTTTTATGGTGATTAATTATTAAGTTCTGCTATTTAATAGTAGAAGTCTAGTTTTAAGATACTCTCTATCCGCTATCAAGTCATATACTTTAACTTGTGAATCTAATAAGGCTACATAGTAGTTAGATAAATCTTGAATAGTTCCGCTATCCATTACATACATCTGTTTAGCTACGTTAATTTTGTTACGATAGATTTGTTGCATCTCGATGGCAACTTTTAATAGCTGGTAGTTTTTATTTAAGTCGTGGGCTACTTCGCCTAACTCACATTTGATAGCTATTGTACGCTGTTGTGTTATTGATTCAAGTAAATTAGCTTTAGCTAATACAGCCTCACGTTTCTGTTTGTTTCCTGAATATATTGGAAGGGTTACAGATACACCAACATGAGCGTTAACCCTAGATTCTGTGACAAAGTTCCAACCTGAATAGTGAACTACCTTAGCATACGGGGACAGAGTAGCATCGTCCCAATAACTTATCCCATCAGCCTGATTAGCTAATAGCTCACTCTCTATTTCACAACCTGTGATTATATGATTATCAGCGATTAACTCATCTAACATTGCATCTGTTATCTCCATCTGCATAGATAGATAATCATCTAAGTTTAAGAAACAATCTATTTTGCTAGCATTAGACTTGATTAGTCCGCAATTCATTGCAATTAACAGCTCAAGCTCGGCACGCTCCATAATAGTTGCTTTCCCATTTTCTTGTAAATAATTTTGAAAAGTTAATAAGGTCGTATATAGCTCAATCTTAGCGTTATATAGTGTGTTATAATATCCTGCTAAAACGCTCTCTTGTTGTTCACTAGCTGCATATATAAGCTCAATTGCTCGGTTATTCTTCTCTTTAATTAAGTACCTCTTTTTTTGAATTTCTATGGCATTCTCATAATTACTCTTGCCATATAAACCACTGCTTAAGATATTCCATGAGAGCATAAGGTGTAACCTATTATCATATGAGTAGTAATCATCATATAATTCATCCGTGCCATCACCGAACTTACGATCATATCCGCCGTTAACCCCTAGACCTGAGATTGCTGAACGACTCTCTTTTTCGGCATCGCTCCAACTGTTTATAGCCATATTATCCATTGCAATTGTTACTGTATCTAATTCGACATCAGACAATTCAGCATAAATAGCCTTATTAAATAGTGAATCAACCTTTACTAAAGCATCCTCCACACTTCGTATCATCTCTGTTGAAGTCTGAGCAGTTATAGATAATGATGCATATAGTATATACGCTACTGCTAAAATTTGTATTCTTTTGGGTCTAAACATAGTTTATATTTTTCTGTAATATTTTTAAGCACTAATCAATCGTTATTATAGATACTATTGCATATAGTATTTGTAACTGTAAAAAAAAAGGGCGTTTCACCCTCATATTAAACTGAGATTTTATATAAATATTATAAATAAGAATTTTATGTATTAAATACCACCTTTTATAGCACCTATAATCTTTTAAAAAGCTCCTTCTCTAAGGAATTACGATGCAAATATACAACTTATATTTTATATTCTAAATTTACACAATCATCTATTTGTTCATATAACAACAATTATTGTACATTCAATTACTACTATCTTGATTTGTAGACACTTACTAATATGTAAAAAAAGTATAATTTTATAATTTAAATTATCACTCCTCCCCAAATAGTTATAAAAAAACTTTTAATACAATAATAGTTTTGCGTTGACTTCGCACCAATCTCTAAAAATGTATTATAACTGATACACCAGCTAATTGAGATTTGAAGGGGGGATTTAGTTTAGTAATCTTAATCTCACCTGAACTGATTTTGGGGAATTTAGCCTTTGTTGCGGTGATTATTCTTTGTGCTACATGCTCAAGCAGTTGTGATGGTATGCGCATCTGTTCATTTATAATGGCATATAATTCAGCGTAATTACAAGTATCCTCGACATTGTCACTATACATAGCAGCTTCAAATGGATAAGCTACCTTTAGTGAAACTTCAAAGGTATTTCCCACTATTCGCTCCTGCTCCATCACTCCGTGATATGCATAAATCTGTATCTTATCTAACTCTATAAATGTATTCATATATATTATTCTAGGGGAGTTCTAAATCATCGGTAGAGAGTACCCATGCGTATGCACCTAAATCAATACCATTACCACTGTTACGCACTGTGCCATACATATCTGTTGAACATCGCTCAGGGAGTAATGAGAGATCTCCTTGGGCTATTGCGTCACTCTCGTTCTGTAATCGGTAATCAAAATAATATTCATCACGTACTGTATAGAATTTAGGGTCTGCGCCCCATACGCAATTAATAAAATTACCATCATCGCTACCATCTGAACGCAACAGAGTTGAACGTATATAAATATCTGTGCCTGTCAAATCTCCATTATTAATATCAGAGGCTATTCCGTAAATTATGGAGTTATCAAATGTGGCACTCATTAATGGTGCAGTTGTAAACTCTTCCAAATATATGTAATTAATATTAATTATACAATCTGATACGGCACTAAATAGATAATTATTGGCAAAAGTTGATTGCGTGAAGCTATATTTACCACCCGTTAGGTCAACTACTGAGTTGGCAGCATCACTAAATTCACATCCATCTGCTACGACCCAAGCATGACTGACAGTCAATACACTACCACTAGAATTATGTAACACGCTATTAAAGAGGTCTAACTTGAGCTGCTCAACATTACATGAATCAACCACAAGACCTGTTGTAGAGCCACGCATAGAAACATAATGCATACTATTTCCATAGCTATCAGCCGAAATATCTATCCCACCCCATTGTCCTGACATAATATCATAACTAATATCGCCCACTACTTGATCTAAGCGATCGCCTCGCATAGTAATAGGCGCATCTGCTGTACCTATGGCTGTAAGAGTTCCATCTACTCGCATTGCTGCTTTATCATGGAAATATAGAGTTGCTCCTGCCTCGATGGTTAATGTAACATTATGTTCAACAGTAAGTGTATCGTGTATCCAATATGGCTTTTGGGCTGTTAATACTCTGTCACTATCAATCAATTCACCATCTAATCGGATAACATCCTGCCCCCAAGCATCAACCACAACATATTGAGTAACACCATTGGTTATAAACTCAATCTTATCCTCAATCTTAATAGGGTTATTATCATTGTTAGTATCGACATACGCCTCAACAAATATATAGATACTATCATTGCCGCGTATATCAACACTGCTAAACTCTGAGCCGCTCATCCCATCTACATTTAGATAGAATTGCCCCTCATCTCCGCCTGCTAGCTTAACTGATGAAATCTGTATCATCTTACTGTGACGATTATATACCTTAAAAGTTTTAGTAGGTGTACCTGTTTCGGTAAATGTGGTATCAAAGGATAACGTATCAGTCGAAAACTCTAACAAATCACTACTACTAGTAGTATAACCATCCTCAATACAAGCACTGAGTAGCACAGGGAAAAGCACCACCCAAAACAATATATATATATTAAACCTAACTCTCATATAAATATAAACGCTAATAGATATAGAATATTGTACAACTGTAATAAGAAGAGATTTTTCAACTGTGCTTGAAAATTCTTCAATATTTTAGATATTTTCAAATGGAATTGAATTTCTCTAATTCTTTATCTAAATCCCAAGGGGTAATATGTTCAATACCTTCGTTAGTAGGGATATTAAACTTATCCATACTAATAACATACTTCACATAATTATCTTCTATTAATTTTAGTGAACGATATTCACGATCATAAGTTTGTTGATTTTCCAAATATAAAGCTACTTGAATATAAATCCTCAGACTCCCCTTTATGGCGACAAAATCAACCTCTGCACCCTTAATAGTACCAACATAGATATTAAACCCTGCTCGTTTAAGACTCAGGTATATGGCATTTTCGAGCATATAACCTACTCCATAACCGTATCCTGAATATAGGTAATTATGATATCCTAGGTCATTTATATAATATTTACAATTACCCGAGATTGTATCTTTCCCTTTAATATTATATCTTTCAGCTCTATGTATAAGGAATGAACGCTCAAAATAGCTTATATATGAGGATATAGTTTCATAATTTGTTTTCCTCTTATTAGATGCGAAATAATTTATAATATTAGTTATTGATATTAGATTACCTGCATTGTTTACGAGGTAAATAAATAAATCATCTAATAACTTGATATCCTTAACTTTGTATCTTGATACTATATCACGCAACATAACCGTATCTTTTATAGATGTAATATAGTTGCGTTTCATTTCGTCATTAGGTAAACTAAATAATTCTGGAAGAGCTCCGCTATTAATATAGTTCATATAGCTATTAGCATTGACATCCTGTGAAGTCACATCGCAATATTCATTAAAGCTATATGGAAACACATTAAATTCAACATATCTTCCCGATAGTAAAGTAGCTAGCTCACCTGCCAACAAATCAGAATTTGACCCACTTATGAATAATTCACACGGTTCAGCAAAATCTTGGGAATGAGAATTTACAAATCTCTCCCACTGATCAATATACTGAATTTCATCTATAAATAGATATACCTTACCTTTAACCCCCAGTTCGGAGATATAGGTTTTATAAAAAAGTTCCAAATCCTCTGAGGTACGTATCGTTGACAACGCCATATACTCCTTATTAATATACAAAGTATTTTCGGGTTTCACACCACTACTGATAATTTTAGATATTAACTGGCGCAAAATATAACTCTTTCCTGCACGACGCTGACCCACCAATACCTTGACTAACTTATTCCCAATATATTTTTCAATTAATTGAGAATACTCATATCGTTCATAACCGCACTCAACACTGTTATTATCCCAATAATTATACTTTCGGATAGAATTAAAATTTTCAACCATAACTAAATATTTTTCACAAATATAATAAATTTCAAATACAATTGAAAATTTAACCGATAAATTCATACTTTAATCTAAAAATATTTAATGAGTTGCGGAGCTTACTAGGTAGCTATTTTTTACTTTAGACACTAATAATTCAAGAAATTTTGTGTAAGTTTGCATTGGGACTTATATTAGGGGAGTTCTAAAAACTGACCCCTAAAAATAATAACAAATTAAAAATGGGAGAAATGAAACTGTTTCATCAATCTTTAAGCGATATTTTGGCTACTTTTTCACCTTTTTATCTTCACATAGCTCGCTATGCTCAGATAAAGACGGTAAAAAATTAGCTCAAAATCTCATCTTAAATATTGACAAATCAGTTTTTAGAGCTCCCCATAGTGATGTAATGAGATATTTTTTGATAGCTGGTGAGGCTTCGGGGGATTTGCATGCGGCAGAGCTGATTAGAGCTTTGCGCATGGTTGATGCTGATGCTGACATCCAATTCATTGGGGGCGATAAGATGGCAGAGTTTGCTGGATGTAAACCACTTATACACTACCGTGATATGGCTTTTATGGGATTTGTGGAGGTTGTTAAACATCTACCACAGATTGCTCGTATCTTAAAATCGGCTAAAAGGGGGATTGATAATTTTACACCTGATGCAGTTATCCTAATAGATTATCCTTCATTTAATATGAAGATTGCTGAGTACGCATTTAAACGTAAAATTCCTGTATATTACTATATCTCACCAAAGGTATGGGCGTGGAAGCAGTGGCGTGTCAAGGGGATACGTAAGTATGTAAGGCGTTTATTCTCGATATTGCCTTTTGAACGGGAGTTTTTCCAAAAACATAACTATGAGATTAGTTACGTTGGGAATCCATCGGTTGAGGAGATTACAACTAAGATGGCTAAGATATCTACTCGTGAGGAGTTTCTCAACGCATATCAATTGGATGCTGAACTAAAGGTTATTACATTAATGCCTGGCTCACGTCGTGCCGAGATTGCAAATAATTTGCCTGAAATGCTTAAAAGTGTTGCAGGATTTAAAGATATTCAAGTGGCTATTGCTGGCGCACCAGCTATCGAAAAGGGGTATTACACTGAAATGATTAACTCAATAAGTGGGGATAAACCAACCACTACTATTGTTTTTGATAATGGTTATGAGCTACTTAAATATTCAGTTGCAGCATTGGTAACTTCTGGAACTGCCACATTGGAAACGGCTATTATTGGTACACCACAGGTGGTTTGTTATCGTGCGAATAATAGTAGATTGACATATTGGTTCTTTGAAAAGGTATTATCAGTGCGTTTTATCTCGCTACCTAATCTTATTGTTGATAGAAAAATTATTACTGAACTGCTACTACACAACTGTAATGCTGAGCGTATGAAACAGGAGCTAGAACCATTAATAAATGATACCGCTGAACGTAGTGACATGCTGAATGGATATGCTCAAATGCGTGATATATTGGGTGATAGCAACTGTTCAGAGATGACGGCTAATGAGATTTACAAAGATTTAGAACTTATTAAAAATGAATAATATAATAAATAGTAATAAGAAACCTATTAAGGTATTGTTTGTCTGTCTAGGCAATATTTGTCGCTCTCCATCAGCTCATGGCATTATGGAGCATCTACTCCTATCTAATGGGTGGGATGATGATATCCTAGTTGATTCAGCTGGAACTTATAGCGGACATGCTGGCTCATTGCCTGATAGCCGTATGCGTAAAGCGGCAATAGCTCGTGGCTACACATTAACACATCGTAGTCGTGGGGTGAGGAGCGTGGATTTTGAAGAGTTCGATATAATCATTGGGATGGATAACGAAAATATTCGTAACCTTAAAGCTATGGCTAATAACTGTGAGGAGATGGATAAGATTATCCCAATGGCTAAATTTATAAGTAATAATCCTAACTATGACTATATACCAGACCCATATTATGAGGGGCGTGAGGGGTTTGAATTGGTTTTGGATCTGTTAGAGAATGCGTGTGGTAACCTATTAGAATGTATCAAGAAAAATACTGTTTTTAAGTAATGAAAATTAAGAGTCTTTTATTAGTGATGATGGCAATGCTTACTGGAGCATGTAGTAATGTAGAAACTGCTCCTATTAAAGCAACATGGGAGGTATTAGAAAATGGAGTTAAGCCTAACTATTATAGTACTAGGTTTGTGATAACAAATGTGGGAGATAAACCTCTTGAGGGGGAATGGGCGTTATACTATAACCATTTCTCACGTGGAGTGGAGTTAGTGGGTGAAGATACTGCTATGGTAACCCTTTCACAACCTAAGCCTAGCTATTATAAGATTATGACTAATGATAGATACGCACCGCTAGCTGTTGGGGATTCAATGGTAGTGGATATTAATACGCGTGGTTCATATATAAATGCTTGCTATGGCGTGGATGGTGGTCACTATGTTGACTTCAAAGCGGAAACACCTAAAGCATTAGCGGTTGAGATTATTAAACCGTTGATGAATAATCCTAAACAATGGACTGGTTCATGGCGACCTGCTCCTTATCCTGACGGAGATTTGGTTTATGAATTAAACAGTGATATTTTCCCAGATGGAGCTACATATAAAGGTGGGTTCTATGATATTCTTCCTTCACCTAAAGATATTAAAGCGGGAAATAGCCCTGAGCTATCATTAGATAATGGTGTTAGCGTTAAGGGTGATGCATTGGCTGCGAATTATCTGAATGAAAAATTAGCTGAGAATAAGATATCAACTAAAGGGGGTAAAGTGGAGATATCTATTGAGGTGGATAGTGAAATATCTGCTGAATCTGAATATTATAGCTTGAAGATTGGAGATAGTAAAATTGAGATTATTGGCGCAACTGCTGCTGGCGCACTTAATGGGGCTAAAACATTAATAGCTGCTATTGAGCGTAACTCAACAACTACTCTTCCTGCTGTTACTATTACTGATTATCCTGATATGGATTATCGTGGTATGATGTTGGATATTAGCCGTAACTTTACAACTGTTGAGAATAGTAAACGATTAATTGATGTGCTAGCTAGCTATAAACTTAACTATTTCCATTTCCACTTTAGTGACGATGAGAGCTGGCGTTTAGAGATTCCTGGATTACCTGAACTAACTGATGTTGGCTCGAAGCGTGGTTGGACTGAGGATGAGAGTGAGTTTCTATTCCCAACCTTTACAGGGACTGGTAGTGCTGATGATAACTCAACAGCTAACGGATTCTATACACGTGATGAATTTATTGATATGTTACGTTATGCTGATAGTCGTGGCGTTAAGGTTATCCCTGAGATAGAGGGACCTGGACACGCTAGAGCAGCCATTATAGCTATGAAAGCTAGATATAACAAACTAAAAGATAGCGATATGGAGGGGGCTATGAAGTACAAGATTTGGGATGAAAATGATAGCTCAAAATATCTTTCAGCTCAGAATTTCACGGACAATGTATTAGATGTGTCTAGTGAAGGGACTTATAATCTGATTAACACTGTCGCTGATGAGATAATTAAGATGTACGCTGAGGCTGAAGTGGTGTTCCCTGCTATACATATAGGTGGTGATGAAGTGCCTCGTGGCTCGTGGAGAGGCTCACCAAATATTGATAAACTAAAGGAGCGTGAAGGGTTAGAATCAGCTCATGAAGTAGGTGCATACTTTATTAATAGAGTAGCTAAAATGCTTGATGAGAAGGGGGTTAAAACTAGCGGATGGCAGGAGGTTGCTATGAATCACTCAGCTGAGGAGAATAGGACGCTATCACCAATGATTGATGGCATTTATGTATGGCAAACTATTGGTACTGGTGACACTATCCCGTACAGCGTTGCTAATAATGGATATGGTGTAGTACTGTGCAATGTTGATAATTTCTATTTAGATATGTCTTACAACTCACACCAATATGAACCTGGATTAAATTGGGGTGGATATGTTGATGAATTTGCTACATGGAGAGCGCAACCATATAACCTATATCGCTCTAACAGAGATAAACTATCTTCTGAAATCAAAAAAGGTAAGCCTGAACTAACTGAACAGGGTCGAAAGAATATCTTAGGGGTGCAAGCACAACTATTTAGCGAAACTATTCGCAACTTTGAGATGGTGGAATATTATAATTTCCCTAAAATTTTCGGTATGGTTGAGCGTGGTTGGAACGCTACACCTGAATGGGGCGATATCTATACAGATAATGAACTATTTAATAGTGAGAGAGCTGAATATAATCTTATGGTTGGAACAGTTGAACTTCCTAGATTAGATAAGAAAGGGATTAATTTCCAACTGGGTCAACCAGGAATAAAGGTAATAGATGGAATGATTTATGCTAATGCTAAATACCCTAATGTAATTATTCGTTATACTACTGATGGTAGTGAACCTAACGAAAACTCGGCTCAGTGGAGCGAACCTGTAACATACGATGAGACGATAGAGATGATTAAAGCTAAAGCATATTATCTAAACAAAGAGAGTAAAACAACATATTGGATAAAGAAATAACTATGAAAAGATTTTTAATTAACATCGCATTATTAATGGCAATGGGTGGTTCTGCCATTGCTCAAGATATTAAGCTACCTGAACCTAACCGCACTGGAGGAATGTCACTAATGGAGGCTCTCTCTAACAGAAAAACTACACGTGAGTTTAATCCTAATAAAGAGCTAACACAAGAACAATTAAGCACACTACTATGGAGCGCGTGGGGTTTTAATCGCGAAGATAAAAGGACTGTTCCAACTGGTAAAAATATCCAAGAGGGTAGCATATATGTAATCACCGATAAGAGCGTTTATAAATATGACGCTAAGGAGAATAGTTTAATATATATCTGCAACGAGGATATCCGTGAATATGCTGCTAGACAAGACTTTGCTAAACAAGCAACGCTAAATATAGCTATCGTCAGTGATACAGATAAGCAACCAAAAGATATATATGCAGGCTTTACTGCTGGAGCAATGAGCCAAAGTATGTACCTATATTGTGCATCTGAGGGGATTAACACGGTGGTTCGTGGCAACTTTGACGCTGAACTATTAGCGCAAAAGTTGAAACTTGCCGATAATGAAAGGGTGCTTTTAGTACAAACTTTTGGATTCTAATTATCTAATGAAACGGTTCAAGGCTCTTATAGAGATACCACATTTTCGCATTAAGCTAGGATTAATAACAGTTATCTTAGCTACACTGTTATTTGTTGGTATTAAAGCGTGTAATGACGTTAGTGGTACTACTGATATTGAAAAGGTAGTAGCAGAGAAAAGCCCTACTGCCAAAAGAGGTAAGGTTAAAAGCAACAGTAGCAAACCTGAAATTATTCGTATTAAAGTTAAACCTATTGGTTATCTGAATAAGATTTTCCGCGATATGAATGATGTGCAATTAGAGGTTGCTAGCAAATGCGGAATTAAACCATTAACAGGTAACCAAACTGTAAAGGATGCTAATAAAAAACTAGTTAAAATATCAACATGTAAGGAGTATAAAATGGATAAATTAACCCACTCTGAACCATACCTTACCCCTAACGCAGCTAAACTATTAAAGGAGATAGGTAGCAGATTTAGTGAAATCATCAAGGAGCGCAGCGGAGGATTGGAGTATAAGATACTTGTTACCAGCGTATTGCGAACTCCCAAATCGATTAAAGCTCTTCAAAAGGTAAATTCAAACTCAACAACTAACTCAGCACACCTTTATGGTACAACCTTTGATATTAGTTATAGCGATTTCTACACAGAAGAAACAGAAAAGCATATCAACAAAGAGGATTTGAAAAATATACTTGGTGAAGTAATTAAAGAGATGCGTAGCGATGGACGTTGCTACGTTAGATTTGAGGTTAAACAGGGATGTTTCCATGTAACCTCGCGACAATAAAATAGATATATGATAGATATAGAGAGTGCGATTATTAAGTATCTGAAACGCAATAAACTTAATAGCGTACAGATAAACACCGCATTAGTGGATATGGATGGAGTCCTTTATGACTCAATGAAAAACCACACAGCAGCATGGTTCAGGCTATTTACTGAACTTGGTGTTAAATGTGTATATGAAGAGTTTTATCTCTATGAGGGGATGACTGCTAAGGCTACATTTAATAAGTTGTTTAATCGTGAATTTGGTCATGGCGTTACTGATGAGCAGGTGCGTGAGTTATACCAACGTAAAATTGACTACTTCCGTGAGTTACCTGACGTTGGTGTTATAGATGGGACTGCTCAGGTGCTTAACACAATTAAATCACGCGGGCTTAATATGGTATTGGTGACAGGTTCAGCACAAGGCACGCTACTAGAAAAGATTGACACTGACTATCCCAACCTATTTAAAACCAATGATAGGGTTACTGCACTAGATGTCACTAATGGAAAACCACACCCTGAACCATACATTAAGGGGATGGGAAAGGTTAATGCCACACCTACTGAATGTATCGTTATTGAGAATGCTCCATTAGGAGTACAGGCTGGTCATGCAGCAGGATGTTTCACATGTGCAATAACCACAGGGCCAATTGCTCGTGATGAGATGATTAAAAGTGGAGCTGATATAGTATTTGACTCGATGGAGCAATTTGCAGCAAATATCACACCACTACTTGACGCTTTAAACAAGATAAGAATATAACAGAATATGGAACACCAAATAATACTTTTCACAAATGAGATTAACGAAGCTATCAACAAGATAGCTACCGAAATCGCACACAATAAATTATTTATCCTAACAGATAGCAACACCAAAAAATATGTACTACCACTAATAGCGGATAATGAATATGTTAAGGGGGCTAACATGATAACAATTGAAGTTGGAGATGCAAATAAAAATCTAAACTCAACTGTTGCAATATGGAGCAAGCTACAAGAATATGGAGCAACACGTAAATCACTTATGCTTAACCTAGGTGGTGGCGTGGTTACCGATATCGGTGGTTTTGCAGCATCAACCTTTAAACGTGGGATGAAATTCGTTAATATACCCACTACCCTACTAGCGGCTGTTGATGCAGCTATTGGTGGCAAGACTGGGATAAACTTTGGCGGACTGAAAAATGAGATAGGGGTATTTAACGAAGCTGAAGCGGTTATTATCTCTACCGCATTCCTAAAAACATTACCTATTGAGGAGATTAAATCTGGCTACGCTGAGATGCTTAAACATGGACTGTTGAGCAGTGAGCTAACTGATTACAATAAACTATTAGATTTTGACTTTAGCACACCTGATTACAACCAATTATTACAACTACTAAAGGAATCAGTTGAGGTTAAGCGCATGGTAGTAACCGAAGACCCTTTTGAACATGGAATACGTCGCGCATTGAATTTAGGTCACACAGTCGGTCACTCCTTTGAGAGTTTATCTATGAAACGTGGTAATCCCCTTTCGCATGGCTATGCAGTAGCATGGGGATTAGTTGTTGAGCTAACAATATCTAAGATGGAGCTAGGGTTTGACAGCAACACACTATACACCCTAGGGGAATATGTACGCCAAAATTATGGAGTAATTAATATCACCTGCGATGATTACGATGCATTAATCGAATATATGCGCCACGACAAAAAGAGCAACAATGGAGAATTAAACTTCTCGCTGCTAAACGCCATAGGAGATATCAAGATAGATTGCGAAGTATCAGCCGAAAGGGTCAAAGCAGCCCTAGATATCTTCCGCGACATCCTCCATATCTAACCATAAATGCTCTCCCAATAAGCAATAATCTTATAAAAATGCTCACTGAGAGAGCATTTTTATAAGATTATTGCTCTTTTATTGAGCAATTTGTTTATATTTGCACTATATAAAGTAGAGAGTTATGGATAAATTACAGGAACATTCAGCTAAATTATTGCGTGAAACAAGCATCAAGTTTCATCGCTATATGTATAATAGGATTAATTGGGACACACGCCTAATAGGTCTTACAGGTCCTCGTGGTATAGGCAAAACAACAATGGTACTGCAATATATCAAGAAGAATCTAAATATTGCTGAAACGCTATACGTAACAGCTGAGGAGTTCTACTTTACCAATAACAAACTGATAGATTTAGCTGATGATTTCAGTAAAATAGGAGGGAAGTATCTATTTATTGACGAGATACATAAATATAATGATTGGTCTAAAGAGCTAAAACTAATCTATGACTACCATCCAGATTTAAAAGTAGTCTTTACAGGTTCATCCGTACTAGATATTAACAAGGGGGCAGCTGATCTGAGCCGTCGCGCTGTGATGTATAATATGCAGGGACTATCATTTAGGGAGTATTTGACACTTTTCCACAACATCGAATTAGATATTTATACCATTGAAGAGATACTTGCACATAAGGTAAATACTCCAAAAGATTTCAGACCTCTAGCATATTTTGGTGATTATCTAAAGAGGGGTTATTATCCATTCTCATCCGACACAGATTTTAGCATACGCATGATGCAAATAATTAATCAAACACTAGAAGTTGATATACCATTCTACGCAGATATCAATCTATCAACTGCACGAAAACTTAAACAGTTATTATCAATTATATCGCAAAGCGTACCATTTAAGCCTAATATTAGTAGTATCGCAACAGCAATATCCTCCAGTCGTAATAGTATAGCTGATTACCTACTGTATATCGAGGAGGCAGGGCTAATTTCACAACTAAGAACAACCACAGGTGGGATTAAAGGGTTAGGAAAAGTTGACAAGGTATATCTAGATAATAGTAACCTAATTTACGCACTTGCATTTAGTAATGCTGAGATTGGAAATATCCGTGAAACTTTCTTTATGAATCAGCTAAGAGTTATTGATAATGTAATTACATCACCACAATCAGACTTCAAGGTTGGAGAAAGAACATTTGAGATAGGTGGCAAAAATAAAAAGCAAAAACAGATCGAAGGATTAACCAACGCATACCTAGTAAAAGATGATATTGAGTTTGGATACCTGAACAGCATCCCCCTATGGCAATTCGGACTACTTTACTAAATAATAGCTAGTTATTCAGGGGACTTATTCTATGAGAAACAGCAAATAGAGTATACCGTGGATGATATAATTTGTTGTATTGCTACTGCATTGAGTTTTACTAATCTATCTCGTTGTGATAGACCTTCATCTATCAATACGGCATTTATATTCTCCATATTTGATAGGCATATTAATTCATTGATGGTTGAGTAGTCTCGGATATTTCCCTTCAGATCAGGGTGAGCATCACGCCACTCTTTAGCGGTAACTCCATAAAGAGCAACATTTAACACATCAGCCTCTGAAGCATAGACAATAGAGATTAGCTTCTGCGTTAGCTCCTCTGGGATAAGATTTGCTTTAATAGCATCGGTATGGATATGGTAGTTGATTTTAGCAAGTTCACGTTTTGCTGACCACCCTAGTTGCTTTTGTTCATCCTCTTTAAGTCGTTGAAACTCTTTTATAAAGTATAATTCAAACTCAACAGAAATCCAACTTGCAAACTTAAATGCAATATCTTTATGTGCATAAGTTCCACCATATCGTCCCGATTTAGTAGCAATCCCAATTGCATTAGTATTTGAAATCCATTTAGTCGGAGACATGGTAAATGCATTTAGACCTGCCTAGATTTTAAACCCCTCGAATTCGAGGGGTTTAAAATTACTATTGTAAAGAGTTTCCCATATCCCTAGATACTCAATTGTATTTCTATTACGCATCCAATTACCAATAACCGCTGTTGGGTCATCTTATTTATGCCTTGCTATATCTGTCAAAGAGATATAATCAACATCATCTAATTTAATGATTGTGATATCAGTGTGTTTTACATTAATTTTGCCATATGTCAGGTATTAAATATATTTCAAAGTTAATAAATATATTCATTAAATGCAATAACACCGATTAACTCCCTTTAGGGGTGGGTTAATCGGTGTTATTGGTTATTAGAGGTTGGGGTGCGCTTAGAATTTGCGGATACCCATTATATGTTTCACTTCACTTAAAGTTGCTGAGGCTGATTCGCGGGCGCGTTCTGCTCCCATCTTTAGCACTCGTGCCATATATTCGTCATTGTTCTGATAGTCTAGGATGCGTTCACGTATTGGTAGCGTTACTTTTAGGATATCTTCGGCTAGCTGTTTCTTTAAATCTCCGTAACGGATTGAACAATCTGCATAAGCATCCTTAAAGTGTTGTAGTGTATCAGGTGTTGAAACCAATTCCATTAGTGTAAATAGATTGTTTACTGGCTCAGAAACTGGGGTGTTTGGCTCGGTTGGTCCTTGGTCTGTTACGGCGCGCATTACCTTCTTACGTAACACTTTCTCATCGTCAAATAGATATATACAGTTCCCCTCAGATTTACCCATCTTTCCCGAGCCATCCAATCCTGGTACTTTTACAGCTTGATTACCGAAGTTGAAGTTTTCAGGTTCTGGGAAAAAATCAACGCCATAGATTGAGTTGAAACGACGTGCAAAACGACGTGTCATCTCTAGGTGTTGCTCTTGGTCTTTACCTACTGGCACTTTATTGGCACGATGGATTAGAATATCAACAGCCATAAGTGTAGGATATGTCAATAATCCTGCATTAACGCGCTTATTTGAATCGTTACCAATGATTTCACTCTCGATATTATCGTTATCGCCACCTATCCCTAGTTGCTTACGAGCTTTATCTTTAAAAGATGTGGTACGCATTAACTCACCTATACCTACATGCATATTTAGTAGTAAGTACATCTCTGAAATTTCAGGAACATCACTCTGCACAAATAGTGTTGACTTTTCAGGGTCAAGACCTGCTGCTAGATACTCTGCAACGATACTGCGAACGTTAGAGTGTAACATAGTTGGGTCTGGATGTGTAGTTAGTGCATGAAGGTCTGCTATAAAGTAATAACTATTGTAATCCTCCTGCATCTTTACGAAGTTGGTTAATGCGCCGAAATAGTTACCTAGGTGTAGGTTACCTGTCGCACGTATGCCGCTAAGTACAATCTCTTTCATATATCTATATTTATATTAAACTGCGCTCTAATTTTACAGCTTATTTTTGTTATTAATTATACGTATTAAAATATCGACAAATTTAGTAAATTTTATCGATATTTTGTGTGTAACATATATTTTTATCGATATTACTATTTTCACATATAGTTGCATTTATAGTTATTTGTTAAATATTTCACTATCGTGTGTTAAAAACTGAACTATCCTAGCGTTTGTTTGTTAAAAATATTAACTTTGCAATTAATTAATAAATTATGTCTAAAATGGGTCAAATCTTTATTAAAAAATATAACCTAATAACTATTGGGATGCTTATATCTTTGCTGTCTATTATGATTGTAGGATGTAGGTCAAATCATCATCAACAAAAAATAGTTATTGTAAGTATTCAACCTCAAAAAGCTGTTCTTAGCGAGATAGTTGGGGATGAATATGATGTGGTATGCTTACTTAACTCAGATAATAATCCAGAAGCATTTGAACCTAGCGTATCTAATTTGGTTAGTTTTGAGAGTAGTGATGCTTATTTTAGAATTGGCAACATTGGATTTGAACTTGCTATCCTAAATAATGTGCGCACTAATGCCCCTAACCTAAAAATCTATGATACATCAAAGGGGGTTGAACTATTAAAAGGGGGACATGGTCATGTATTAGGTCATAAACATGAGCATGAAATAGATCCACATATATGGACTTCAGTACCTAATATGATGGTTATTGCTAAAAATATGTATGATGCAATGCTAGAGATAGACCCAGAACATAGTGATGAATATACCAAAAATTATAATAAACTAAAAACTAGACTTGAGGCGTTAAACAATGAATTAGCTGAAACGCTTAAACCATGTTGTGGTACTTCGTTTGCTGTTTGGCACCCTTCACTTAGCTATTTTGCTAATGATTATGGGCTTAATCAAGTTAGCATTGAGTTAGAGGGTAAGGAGAGTTCAATTAAGCATCTTCAAGATAAGATTGAGGAGGCTAAAGAGAACGATATTAAGGTCTTTTTCCTACAAAAGGCATTTGATGGTCGTAGAGTTGAACCAATAACTCAGGAGATATGCAATAATGTAGTTACCATAAATCCTATGCGTAACAAGTGGGAGAATGAAATGCGAGTTATAGCAAATGCAATTGCACAACAATAATCGGATAATTGAGCTAAGAGAAGTAACTATGCAGTACGATAAACGTACAGCACTTAGCAATGTGTCATTAACAATCAACAGTAATGAATTTATTGCCATCACTGGAGCTAATGGTGGCGGTAAGAGTACCTTACTGAAATTAATACTGGGATTAATTAAACCTACATCGGGTGAGATTAAATATTATGACAATGGTGCTGAAACTTCTAAACTAAATGTTGGGTATCTTGCTCAGAAGAGTAGCATAGACAATAACTTCCCAATTACTGTGTCTGAATTGATTGAATCTGGAATTATAGGTAACTCTATATTCTCAAAAAGGGTAAAGAATAAACAACAACGTATAGATGAAACAATAGCTCTAATGAAATTAGAGGATTATCGTAATGCACCAATAGGCACACTATCGGGTGGCGTACTGCAACGTACATTATTGGGGCGCGCATTAATCTCAAAACCTGATATTATTATACTTGATGAACCACTATCCTATCTTGATAAAGGTTTTGAACAGGAGTTATATAATATCCTTAATGAGTTATATCAGAGGGCTACAATTCTGGTAGTATCGCATGATGTATCTATTATATCTAAAATAGCAAACCGCCACTTAATAGTAAATGGCGGTGTTATAGACTGTGATGCTATCCATCACAATATCCGTTATAATTGCGAATAGATGATTGACCTATAAAATATATTCTCTATGCTCACGTGAAGCGACTATATTATAATCCACATCACGAATAAAATTAATAATTTCAGTCATCTCTTTTGTTGGTTCAATATCCTTTTCGACACGTTTAATTGCATTAAATAGCGAAGTTTGACATTGATATATATGACGATATGCTTTAGCTACGTTATCAATCTCCTCCTCAGTATAGTCCAATTTACGCATTGTAAAGGCATTTACACCGAAATAAGTAATAGGGTTATGAGCGACAATCACGTATGGAGGGATATTCCCTGAAACACGACAACCATTCTTTACCATACTAGCACGACCTATTTTACTTTCGGCATTAACAACTACTAATGATGATAAAATAACACACTCACTAACGATAACATCCCCTGCTACCTTAGTACCATTACCTACCACACATTTATCACTAATGACTGTATCATGACCTATATGTGATTCAGCAAAGATAAATGAGTCGCTACCTATAACAGTACCCTTTGAGTTAGGGTATATCCCACGATTAATAATAGTCAATTCCCGAATTATATTATTATCTCCAATGGTACAGAATGTTTCGCAACCATCCCAACGGAAATCTTGGGGATCTGCTCCGATTATTGCACCCTGATATACTTTATTATTTTTTCCCATTCGGGTACCTCCTACTATTGAAACATAGGGCATAATCACGCAATTATCACCTATCTCAACATTCTTATCTATATATGCAAATGGATGAATGGTAACATTCTTCCCAATCTTTGCGCTTGGATCTATGTGTGCTAATGGACTTATCATGATATTTAGATTTATGGTTTTTAATTTAAGGTTTGTGGGGAGTATAGAAACTCCCCAATTTTATATTAACGTCCTCCCCCTAAAGTTTGGTACATACTTACTGCTGATTGTGAAATTGACAACTCAGTCTGGATACGTTCAATCTGAGCTGAAAGTAATGCTTGTTGAGCGGTTAATACCTCCAGATAGGATGTTGTTCCCAATAGCATCAGCTCTTGGTTATAATCTACTGCTTTTGCTAGAGATTCTACTTGTGAATCAACAAATATTAATTTTTCACGATTCATATTATACATAGTCAATGCATTTGATACCTCAGCACTAGCATTTAACAATGTATATTCAAATGAATTTAATGATTGCTCCTGTTGAGCTTTAGCCACTCTAAGATTAGCAATGTTAGTTCCACGATTAAATATTGGCACTGCCAATTGAGCCGCTAATCCTAAAAAGAACTCTCCAGGATTAGTTATTACATCTCCAATAAGATTAGCAAAACCTCCCTCAGCTGAGATAACTAACTTAGGATAGAAGTTACTTCGTGCTATATTGGTTGAGTAATATGCTGATGCTAGCGTCTGTTCAGCCGCCTTCACATCAGGACGAACGGCAAGCGCACTCATAGGTATACCCACATTCATAAAGTCTGGGAAATCTAAGGTTGGTGTAAGCAGATTTAAATCCCATATCTTCACCTCAGTACCTAGAAGCAGGGAAAGGGTATTCTTTACCTTTTTAATCTCAATCTCTAATGATGGTATTGAACTCATTACAGCATAGTAGTTAGCTTGGCTCTGTACAACTGCTACTTCTGTATATCGTCCTGCTTCCTTCATATCTTTCATTACTGAAACTGACTCCTCCCACTTCTTAGCAGTAACAATACTTATTGCCAATTGCTTATCTAGTGCAACTAATGTGTAATATGTATTAGCTACACTACTGATTAGTTGTGATTGTACAGCTTGCTTATAAGACTCACTCTGTAATAACATTGCTTGAGCGCGCCGTTTGCTATTTCTAATACCTGAGAAAATATCAATCTCCCAACTTGCTGCTAAAGGTAATTGATATGTACCATTAGAAATCTTATAATCAGTTAATGATGATATAGAACCAACTGGTGTAAAATTTAATGATGGTAAATAGCTTAACTTAGCACCTAGTAGTTGTGCTTGTGCAATATCAATATTTAGCTTTGCATTCTGTAAGTCATAATTATTCTCCAAAGCGATAGTTATTAACTCCTGTAACTGTGGAGATTGAAACATCTCCTGCCAACCTATATTTCCTAATGAAGTTGAATCTATTGGTTCATCTGCAACCTTTGCATACTCACCTGCAATACCCTCTTCAGGCATCTCAAAGTTCTTATATATGTTACAGCTACCCATTGCAGCAACAGCTGCTACTGCAATGATTATTAGCGATAATTTATTCTTTAACATAACTCTATTTTTTTGAATATTGTTGAATTTCTGGATTAATAGCCTTAGCTGGCTCATTATCCCACGTAATCGGTGTAAATTTCTCTTGTATCGTTTGGAATATCACAAATAAGCATGGAACCCACAATACCTGCAACACCATACCTATTAACATACCACCAATAGCACCTGTACCTAATGCGTTACTACCATTAGCACCAACACCTGATGCAGTCATCATCGGTGTAAGACCAATAATCAAGGCGAAACCTGTCATTAAGATAGGACGTAAACGAGCACTAGCACCTGACACAGCTGCACCTATAATAGACATACCATGTTTACGACGATCCAGAGCGAACTCAATAATTAGAATAGCATTCTTAGCCAATAGACCTATAAGCATAATCAGTGAGATTTGCAGATATATATTATTCTCTATTGAGAATAGTCTTGCAAATATAAATGTTCCCATCAACCCTAATGGCACTGAGCAGATAACCGCCAATGGAAGTATATAACTCTCATATTGCGCACTTAACACTAAGTAAACGAATAGGAAACATAATAGGAATATAAATGCTGTTGCCATAGATGAACTTTCACCCTCCTCACGTGTGATACCTGAGTACTCATGCGCATACCCTTGTGGTAATGATTCAGCAGCTACTGCATTTACAGCTGCGATAGCATCCCCTGAAGAGTAACCCTCAGCCTTAGTAGCGGTAACAGATATTGATGTAAATAGGTTAAAGCGATTAATGATATCAGGTCCATATACACGTTTCAGAGTTACGAAACTTGATATTGGAACCATCCCCTCGTTAGTCATTATCTTAACTCCAGCTAGTGATTCTGCTGATGCTCTACTTTCAGGATCAGCCTGAATCATTACACGATATAGTTTACCGAAACGGTTAAAGTTAGATGTATATAAACCACCATAATACCCTTGAATAGTAGTTAATACTACTGATGGTGATATTCCTGCCTTTTTAGTTTTAGCAACATCTACATCCACCATATATTGTGGGTAAGTAGGGTTAAAGGATGTATATGCCATCTGAATTTCAGGGCGTTCACCTAGTTTTGCTATAAAGTCATTAGATATTCCGAAGAATTTATCCAGACTACCACCTGTTTTATCTTGTAATTGGAATTCAACACCACTAGTTACTGAGTAACCCGAAATCATAGGTGGAGCAAAGAACATTACCTGTCCATCCTTAATCTTTTCTCCACTCATAGCGTATAGTTGAGCTATAATATTAGTCACATACTCCTCTTTAGTACGCTCCTCCCAATCCTTTAGTTTTATAATAATTGATGCGTAAGTGCTACCTTGACCCGAAATAAAGCTATAACCATTAACCAATGTTCGTGATTCTACAGCTGGTATAGTTGCAATAATTTCATCCAAATCATCCATTAAATTAGTAGTACGCTCAAACGATGTAGCTGGAGGCATATTTACTACGGCAAAAATCATACCTGTATCCTCATCTGGAACTAATCCTGTTGAGGTTGTTGACATTAACCATGCTAATATACATACCGCACCAATGATTAACATAACAGTAATTTTCTTCATCTTGATAAAGAATTTTACTGCACTCTCATATTTATTTAATAGTTTATCATAAGCTGCATTAAACCCAATATGGAAACGCTCAATAAATGTGGTCTTATGACCTGCCGCCTTATCAGCGTGAGGTTTAAGGATTACCGCACATAATGCAGGTGATAATGTCAAGGCATTAATCGCTGAAAGACCAATAGCAATAGCCATAGTCAAACCAAATTGACGATAGAACATCCCCGATGTACCTGGCATAAATGAAACAGGAATAAATACTAACATCATCACCAACGTGATAGAAACGATAGCACTACCAATCTCACTCATAGCATCAATTGAGGCTAATCGTGCTGATTTATATCCTTCATCTAATTTGGCATGCACCGCCTCGACGACCACTATGGCATCATCCACCACTATGGCTATGGCGAGGACTAGAGCTGATAGAGTTAACAAGTTTATTGAGAATCCAATCAATGTCATAAAGAAGAATGTACCTATCAATGCTACTGGAATAGCAATAGATGGGATAATAGTTGAGCGTAAATCTTGCAGGAATAAATATACCACAATAAATACTAGGAAGAATGCTTCAATTAGGGTCTTTAGCACCTCATGTATTGAGGCGTAAAGGAAGTCATTGTTATTCAACGGAACATCAATTGCCAACCCTTCAGGTAATGATTTCTCCTGATTATCCAATAGGTCTAACACTTCATTAATAATCTGTGTTGCATTAGAACCTGGTGATTGATAAACAATGGCTGTAACCCCTGTGTGAGCATTAATCTTATTATTCATTGAGTAGTCCAGACGACCTAACTCTATCTCAGCTACATCCTTTAGATATAATAATTCACCATTGGCATCAGTACGGATAATTATATCACCGAACTCCTCAGCAGTGACTAAACGCCCTTTATAACTTAATGTATATTGGAAAGTTTGGTCTCCACGTTCACCAAATTGACCTGGGGCAGCCTCGATATTTTGCTCTGCTAAAACCGTTGCTATATCACTAGGCATTAGCTCATATTGAGCCATCTTCTCAGGGTTCATCCATATACGCATTGAATAGTCTGAACCGATAAGCATCACATTACCCACCCCCGATATACGTTTTACCTCTGGGATAATGTTAA
>JAWXTT010000004.1:0-48528 GCA_044433325.1 Bacteroidales bacterium | reverse complement strand
TATTCTTGCCACTCCTATGGTCACATAGCTTTACTATGCTCCCATAGGAGTGGCAAGAAAATATCACAAAATCTCATCTTAAATACGTGTTATCGAGATTAGCCTATCTATTGGCTATTTTATTGCCACTCCTATGGTCACATAGCTTTACTATGCTCCCATAGGAGTGGCAAGAAAATATCACAAAATCTCATCCTAAATACGTGTTATCGAAGTTAGCCTATCTATTGGCTATATTTCGGTAACACGTATTTTATTTAAAAGTAATTAAAAGGTAGGGATAGGGTATTGTTATTTCTGATTATTTACTATCTTAGCAAGAAAAATTTAGATAAACTATGGATAACAGATATTGTGTAATAATGAGCGGGGGTATCGGTAGCCGTTTCTGGCCTTATAGTCGTACTGGAATACCTAAACAGTTTCTTGACTTTTTCGGGACAGGTCGTACATTGTTGCAGATGACTTATGATAGATTAAAAGGTATTATCCCTAAGGAGAATATATTGATATTGACTAATGAGCAATATGCAACTCGTACTCTGGAACAATTGCCTGAATTAACCCCAGAACAAATATTATTAGAGCCTGCACGTCGTAATACTGCCCCATGTATTGCTTGGGCT
Organism: Bacteroidales bacterium; assembly: GCA_044433325.1. GTDB lineage: Bacteria > Bacteroidota > Bacteroidia > Bacteroidales > Muribaculaceae > HGM05232. Next base: position 47,902 of record JAWXTT010000004.1, on the reverse strand, counting down.
GCTTATCATATCAAGAGTAAGAATCCTAATGCATCTATGTTGGTTGTACCATCTGATCATTTAATTCTTAAAGAGAGTGCCTTTGCTGATGCTGTGATTAAAGGTTTTGAGTTCGTTGAGAATAGTGAGGTGTTACTTACTATGGGGATTACACCTACGCGCCCTGAAACAGGATATGGTTATATTCAGATTGAGGAGGTTAAAGATGGATTCTCAAAGGTGAAAACTTTTACCGAGAAACCTAGCTTGGAATTTGCTAAGATTTTCCTAGCTAGTGGTGAGTTTTATTGGAATTCGGGGATGTTCCTATGGTCGGTTAAGAGTATTATTAGTGCTTTTAAGGAGTATTCATCAGCTATCCTAGCGCAATTTGAGCGTGGTGATGAGTTCTTCGGCACTGAGCGTGAGCAGGAGTTTATTAACAGCAGCTATGGCGGTTGTCAGAATATATCTATCGACTTTGCTATTATGGAGAAAGCCTCAAATGTGTATGTGGAGTGTGTTGACTTAGGCTGGAGCGACCTAGGTATGTGGAGCGCACTATACGATAACTCTGAAGTTGATGCTAAAGGTAACGCTACCCAAGGGGGTAACGCCATGATGTACAATTCTAGCAACAATATTGTAGCTGTAAAAAATGTGAATAAACTAGTGGTAGTATCAGGCTTAGATGATTACATAATAGCAGATACTGATGATGTGCTGCTAATAGCACCACGCGCAAAAGAGCAAAAAATCAAAAACTACGTAAACGATATAAGCGAAAAATTCGGAGATAAATACCTGTAAAAAACAGTGTATTTGGTGCCGTTAAGTGTATAATGAGTGGGTAGATAGCTTCAAATTCAAGCTATTTACCCATTTTTTATGCTGATAAGTAAGCAAGTTTGATTTAAAATTTATTAAATTTGTGAAAAATTAATCTTAATCTAGTATGAGAAGAATAGTTTTACTGTCGGTAGTGTTATTATGTGGATTCGTGCATCTGTTGAGTAGGGTGTTACTGAGGCACAGAATGAGTTAAAAGACTTAGGCTATTAAATCAAATGGATATAGGGGAGTTCTGCTATTAATAATATTAATAAATGATTATGGAAACTAAAACTGTTAGGAAAATTGTAAACTTTGTCAGGTTATTTGGAATTGTGGCTTTGTTGCTGTTGATTTCACTCTTAGGGCTATTATTGACGGTTTATGAGCATAATTGTTGTTGGTTGTCTGTGAAGATGATTGATGTAATTGGTAAAGCGATAGCATCATTATCTATTCTGTTTGCTGCTTGGTTAATTATTTCCATACTTTATAGCTACATGAAGCGGAGCTACGTAATTATTGGTAGTTTTGTTTTAATGTATCTATTTGGTATATTTGTATATGATGGAAGTCATATACCTGTTGGTGATGAGGTGGTAAATAATGATAATATTACTAATATCTTAGCCCCTATAAATAGTACTCTATCTGCGTTCTTTCCATCAAGGGGAGATTATTCTAAGGTAAATAAATTAGAAAATCCGTTATTGTTCCATACATTTCATATATGTACATATTTCTTTGTAGCATTATTTATGTTCTCTTTATTGGGGCGTAAAATGTTAAATAGAAGTAGTCACTTATTAATAAGTTATAGGCATAGAAATATTTTCTGGGGGTATAGTGATAATGGTTTGGCTCTGGCTGAGAGTTTGGAGTGTAGCTATAAGAGTGATTATGCAATTTTTGTTCTCCAGGAGAAAGATGAGTATGAGAAAAATTCTGATAACTACCGATTTGATCAGATAAATATGATTGAAGGGATTGTGCTATATGCAGATTTCCAGAGTGTTAAAACTAATGTCAGATCATATTCTGGTGCTCGTCACTTTTTTATGACAGAAGACCAAGACTTAAATGTGAAGATGGCTCTCAGGGTTCTGAATGGCTTATTAACTAATGTGAAACTCAAACATATCACCAAATTATACATTAGATGTGAATTAGAGGGGATTAAAGCATTTTTCGATAAAAAAATTGGTGAACGTAACGATATTCAGGTGCATATCTATAATCATTCAGATATAACTGCACGAACTTTCGTTGCCGATAATCCAATTATAGATCACCCTGCGCTAGAAATCAAAAAAGAATCTTGCACGGTTGAGGGGCAGATGAATGTTTTATTCTTAGGATTAGGGTGGACTGGACTAGAGTTGTTGAAAAAAACCGTTTGTGATGCTCAATTCATAGGTGATAATTATCATTTCTCAGCAACGGTGATTGATAAGGATTTTAGCGATAAACATGGTCGATATAAATATCTATTTGAGGACGCTACTGACAAAACTTGCGGTGCAATAACTTTTAATCCTGAGTGGGAGGGCAAACGAGTAGATTGCACTAATGGTGAACTGTTTTATGACTGGTTAAATGCAGATGATAGAATATTAAAGTTTGAACGTATAATAGTAGCTCTGGGTGATGATGAATTGAATATAAATACAGCAATTCATCTGACTAAATTTAGAATGAGGAAACAACCACTTGACAAAAGTTTTGAGAAAATATTTGCTCATGTCCGTAATTTCCAAAAATATAAATATTATATGAGCAGTGAATCATTAATTAACGTTTTCGGTGATTTGAAACAAACTAATAGTTGTGAAGTCATGATTAATGAGAGCTTAAATAGAGCAGGGATGCTAGTTAATTATATATATTTTAAAGCTGATATAGAGCAATTTACCGAAGATGAATTTGATAAAATAGTTTCAGAATGGAGTGATATAGAATCCTTCTGGCTTGGGTTATCAGATTTTGATAAGTTATCAAGTAGTGCGGTAGCTATGAATATAAGTAATATTATTAAATTCGCAGGTAATAACGATGATGATTTAAAAGAAGCTCTAAAGAACTCAAATTTTCTGGAGGCTTGTGCTGAAATGGAGCATCTAAGATGGAATGCTTTCCATTATGTTAATGGGATTATTAACTGGGGTATAAATGATTTTACAACTGATAATGGTAAATTGAAAATTGATGGATTATTGGTTAAACATGTCTGTTTGGTGCCATATCGCGAGTTAGATGAAGTTTCAGAAAGAGTCACTAAAAAGAAAATAGAGCTGGGAGGCACTAATACTGCCGATTATAAAGCCTCAGATAGACGTATTGTAAGGCATTTCCCATATATAAATAAGCATACTAAACTAAAGGGGAGTTCTAAAAATTCCCCGACAAATAAAGAATTGAATAATGGATAAATATACCCCTAACCCTATACAGACTTCAGATATTGAGTTGTCAGATGATTTAACCGCACTAACTGAGGCTTTGGCTCGTAATGTTCATGAGGTATGGGCTGAGGGGCGTATTGCTGATGGTTGGAGTTATGGTGAAGTTAGAGATGATATTAATATGAAACATCCCTGTTTGGTGTCGTATGATGAATTAACCGAAACGGAGCGTTCCTATGATCGTAATACAGCTATTGGAACATTGAAACTAATAATATCCCTAGGGTATGATATAAAAAAGAATTTGTAGTCAATCTCGGCGAATCTACTCATACACAAATGGGCTATCTTGATATTTGTTCTCAAGATAGCCCATTTGTGTAGGTATAGTGTTATTTTATCTGTGTGTAAAGGTTATTTTACCTCAGAGCCTGGTGATACGCCTGCGCTTGGTGATATGATTACTAGGCGACCATCACGATCTTCGGCTGATAGTATCATCCCTTGTGATTCCACACCTTTAATTTTACGTGGAGCTAGGTTGGCTACGAAACAGACATCCATCCCTACTAACTTTTCAGGTGTGTCGTAGTGTTGTGCTATTCCTGAAAGGATTGTGCGGCCACCTAAGCCATCATCTATGCGGAACTGGAGTAGTTTATCAGCTTTAGGTACTTTAGTACATTCTAGCACCTTTCCTACGCGGATATCTAGTTTCATAAAATCATCAAATGCTATATTCTCAGCAATTGGTTTAACTTGATAGTTGTTGATTTTATTCTCCTCTTTAGTTTGTTGTAGCTTATCTATCTGTTGTTGGATAACATCATCCTCAATCTTTTCAAATAGTAGTTCAGGCTTTTCAATAGCTGTGTCTGCGCTTAGTAGCTCCATTGATCCTATCTTATCCCAAAGGTTAGCACCATCAGTCATATTTAGCATCTTGCGTATCTTCTCAGCTGAGAATGGCATAAATGGCTCAAATACGATAGCTATATTAGCCGTTATCTGTAATGCTATATTCATTATGGTTGCTACACGCTCCATATCCGTTTTGGCAAGTTTCCAAGGCTCGGTATCTGCTAGGTATTTATTACCGATACGTGCTATATTCATTGCCTCCTTTAGGGCATCACGGAAACGGTAGTTATCCAAGTAGCGCATTAAGGTCTCTTTAGTTTTAATCAAATCAGCTATTGTAGCGTTATCCTGATCGGTTAACTCACCACCTAGGGCTGGCACTTTGCCATCAAAGAATTTGTGAGTAAGGACTAATGCACGATTGATAAAATTACCTAGAATAGCTACCAGCTCGTTATTGTTGCGCGCTTGGAAATCTTTCCAAGTAAAGTCATTATCTTTAGTTTCAGGAGCATTAGCTGTAAGTACATAGCGAAGAATATCCTGTTTGCCAGGGAACTCCTCAAGATAAACATGTAACCAAACAGCCCAGTTGCGTGAAGTTGAAATCTTGTCACCCTCAAGGTTCAAGAACTCATTAGCTGGCACATTCTCAGGCAATTGATAGCTACCATAAGCCATTAGCATTGATGGGAATACGATGCAGTGGAATACGATATTATCTTTACCAATAAAGTGTATAATGCGGCTATCTTTAGATTTCCAATAATCCTCCCAAGTGTCAGGTAGTAACTCCTTAGTATTTGAGATATATCCAATAGGAGCATCAAACCATACATAAAGCACCTTACCATCAGCACCCTCGACAGGTACAGGAACACCCCAATCTAGATCACGACTAACGGCACGTGGCTGTAAGCCCATATCAAACCAAGACTTACATTGTCCCATTACATTTGATTTCCATTCTGGGTGATCCTTCAGTATCCATTGTTCAAGGTTTGGTTGCCATTTATCTAGAGGCAAGTACCAGTGTTTAGTTTCCTTTAGGATAGGTGCATTACCTGTAATTGCTGATTTAGGATCTATTAGATCTGTTGCATTAAGTGATGTGCCACACGCCTCACATTGGTCACCATAGGCACGCTCATTTTTACAGTGAGGGCATGTGCCAACGATGTAGCGGTCTGCAAGGAATTGGTTAGCTTGCTCATCATAATATTGCATTGAGGTTTTCTCAATAAACTCACCCTTTTCATAAAGATTGCGGAAATATTCGCTAGCTGTTTCTTTATGTATATCTGATGTAGTACGTGAATATATATCGAATGAGATACCAAGATCCTCAAAAGATTTCTTGATAATACCATGATAACGATCCACAATATCTTGTGGTGTTACCCCTTCAGCTTTAGCCTTTATAGTGATAGGCACACCATGTTCATCACTACCACCAATCATTATCACATCTTCACCCTTTAAGCGTAGGTAACGAGCATAAATATCAGCAGGGATATAAACACCTGCAAGGTGTCCTATATGAACAGGTCCATTAGCGTATGGTAAAGCTGTTGTTATCAGTGTACGAGCAAATTTTTTCTCCATAAAATTTTCTATTATTTTCTAATTTGCAAATATAATACAATTTAGAGTGAAGTCGGTGATTATTCCCAATTTTTATTGCTTATCTTTGCGCAGTTATGAGTGAAGATAATAAGTTAGATATGTTACAGAATGCTCCTATTAGGAGTATTTTATTCAAATATAGTCTCCCTGCTATCGTAGGGACAACAATAATATCACTCTATAATATTATTGATAGGATATTTATAGGGCAATGGGTTGGTGCGGACGCTATTATGGGGATGGCTATTACATTCCCAATAATGAACCTATCATCAGCACTAGGCATGCTGATAGGGATAGGTGCAGCCGCCAGAATATCGATAGCTCTAGGGGAGAAGAACCAAGAGCGCGCTGAACAGATATTTGGTAATAGTTTCCTGCTTCTGCTTATCGTAGCCGCTAGTTATTTGACTGTATTTGCTATCTATTTAGAGGATATTTTGATACTATTCGGAGCTAGTGAACGCTCCCTACCTTATGCGTATGATTTTACCTTGTATCTATTGCCAGGTATGCTGATAATGAACCTCTGCTACTCACTCAATAATGTAATTCGAGCCACAGGTTATCCTAAAAAAGCGATGATTACACTGCTGATAGGGGCAGGACTGAATATAGTGCTAGCTCCAATATTTATCTACTTCTTAGATTGGGGAGTAAAGGGAGCAGCTATTGCTACTGATATTTCGATGGGGGTTTCAGCGATATTCGTCTTTTCGCATTTTATGTCAAAGGATAGCGTAGTGCGTTTTAAACGAGGGATTTATAAGTTGCGATGGTCTGTAATAGCATCAATCATATCAATCGGAGCAGCACCATTTCTAATAAATGTAACTACCAGTTCTGTTAATGCCTTTATGAATAATATCCTGTATGAATATGGAGGAGATTACGCCGTAGGGGCGGCAGGGATTTATATCACCTTTGCCTCATTGGTGGTTATGGTAATTGTAGGTATTTGTCAAGGGATGCAACCAATCTTAGGGTATAACTATGGGTTGAAACGTTACGATAGGGTGCGTCGCACATACTATCTAGGGGTACTACTAGCAAGTGCATATTGTATATTTATGACAGCCATAGCAATAATTGCACCTGAATGGATAGCAATAGTCTTTACTGACGATGCAGAGCTAATAGCAGTATCAGCCAATGGATTAAGCATAGCAACGTTGTTTCTGTGGGTAGCAGGCTTTCAGATAGTAACCTCTAATATGTTTCAAGCGATAGGGATGGCAGGGAAAGCAATACTACTGAGCATGTCACGCCAGATAATATTCTTTGTCCCAGCCGTGCTACTACTACCCAACTTATTAGGATTAGATGGCGTATGGAGCGTATATCCAGTAGCCGACTTCAGCTCAACCCTAGTAGCCGCAGTGCTGGTGTATCAGCTATTCCGCACCAAACTCCGCACCTTTAATTAAGAATTTTCGTCTAAAAATAAGCTTAGATGAATTAATATTTTTTTTAAACAAAAAGGGCTAATACACACAGTAACAACTAAATTTCGTCTAAAATCCAAGTTCTCGTAGCAGATAATTTTATCTTATTCTGTTTGGTTAAAGAATGGAGCAAATTACGAATTTTATTAGACCTCTGAGTTTGATCTAAAATATCAGGTAATTTAGTTAATAAGAAGTTTCATTCTAAACTGGATTACAATTTTAGAATAAATTGCTCATACATATATAGTGTTACTTATAGTCTTTGATTTATAGTCAACAAATGATGACCTTTGTATTATGGATGTAAAGTATAATATAGGTGCACGCATTAAATATTTAAGAGAACAAGTATCTATGTCTCAGAAGGATTTGTCATATTCTGCTGACTTAGATCGTAGTTATATAGCTAGTGTCGAAAGTGGAGCTAGAAATATATCTATCGTAAATATTGAAAAGATTGCAAATGCACTAAATGTATCACTAAAAACTTTTTTTAATGCGACAGAATTTGATAACGATACAAAGTGCAATAGATAATTTTAAGGCTCTCATAGAAAATGCTATAAGAACTAATGGAGTAAAGGGAAAAACAGCAATAATTAGGTCGTCACAACCAATTCTAAATATACATGAAGCTGTTAAAAGTGAATTGGTTAAGCTCGGTGTGAATGAAAAAAATATCTTCCCTCCATTAAGCACAAGAACTCCTGAACTAAAATTAGCAGGAACAATGAAGCAAAAAAATCAAGATGTGTGTATTGTTCCTAATAGAATGAATCCAAACAGCGAAGTTCTAAAAGGGGGCTTACTAGATAAAGTTGTTGATACTTATGGACAAGCATACACAGAGCGAATCCTATGTATAAACGTACGAAGTCAGATTAGTAGTATTCAAAAGAATTTCGATACTCTTTATGAAAGGACTTATGCCGAGGCTATGAATCTACACGAAAGATGTCCAGATATGTGTTTGGGAGAGGTTTATATGATTGCTGTTCCTGAATATGATGATGTGCTTATAAAATCCAAACAGATAGGTTTTAAGCCTAAAAATTCTGAGCTGGTAGAAAAATATATAAAGTCATTCCAAGCAATAAATAATAGATGTGACAGAAATGACCATCTATATAAATATGAAAGAGCCTGCCTGTTGATAGTCGATTTTAGTCAAAGTCCAGCTAAAATATATAATTCCAATGCGGAATTAATTAGAGATGGATTATTGCCTGCAAATACATCTGTTAACTATGATGGTTTATCTTTTAATGACTTTGCAATAAATCTTTTAGCTGCATATAATAGCAGATTTAAGAAAAACAAAAGTAGCCATTAATATCAATTAGAATGATAGAAGTTAATGGCTACTTTCCTAAACTGCAATTTCTACGTTGTATTTTGAAATCAAAAAACAGTCAATTTCTTTTTTGCTTTTTAGGTTTCTAAGCGCAGTTATGTCGTCGTCTGTAAATGTAGGAATAGAAAACCTCTCAATAAAGTTTTTTTGATAACAAGGATAGCCTCCCTCTATGGCTACACTAGTGCGAGTTATATAATAATTCATAACTGCTGAATTTAATATCATCTGCACAACATCAATATTCTCAACTTTGGATAGAGGATTACATACATCAAACAAATTGAAGTTATTTTTAAAGAATATCCCATACCCATTGGTAAAGTATGCTTTTTCTTCTTCTACTTTAAGAAATCTAGGCACTTTACTAAAAGTAGGGGTGAGTAATTTTGTCCCATATTTTGAAATACCTTGGGTGCGCCCCCAAGCATAAAAAGGAGTAGCCGTTTTTCTCCCTTTATCTCTTGATTCAAGAGTATCTCTTTCTGCAAGAAGATATTTATAGCATTGTGGATATTTTACTTGAAATATATCTTCTGCTATAAGTGTCGTTGTTCCATTGACGATGTAAGGGCATATTATCTTACGATTATTATCATTTATGTCATTCTGAAATTTAAAATCAGAAATCTTGTAAACGCTCTTAACAATATTCTTCTCAATCTTATAGATATTGCCATTACTAGCTTTTTTATGGTAGAACTCTCCATCAAAAGTATTACCATCAATAAAAAATACAGCATCTTTCAATGTGGCAATACCTACGCAAATATCGTAGATATTTTTAATAGGTTCTCCAATATTCTCGATTTTATATATATTATCACGTTCGCAATTTCGTAGTAATCGCCATTTCTTTTTGTTGAGGTTCTTTATGTTATTTGATGAGAAAGATAAATTGCTAAGGAAATCTTTCGGCATTTGGTCTTGCGAGATTCGATCGTATAATATCTTATCATTTGTTGTTTTAGATAAGAAAGTAATTGCCGTATAGGTTTGAACATCAAACACTTTTTTTGCTGCAAAGTCAACAATTTTATTAATGCTTTTATTGGAACTAAAAAAAGCTCTTAGGGATTCTCCTGACAATGAAGTGAAGTAATTATTGGGTGTAATATACCCTAATTTTCCTGAACCAAGTAATTTATATCCTAGTTCAAAAAATGCAAAATATAGATTATATGCACCACTTTGAGTAGTCTGCCAGTTATTTGTTAAATATTCTCGGTTTTCATCTGTAAGGTCTTGAAATTTAACATAAGGTGGGTTGCCAACAATATTGGTAAAAGTCACATTCCATTTATGTTTTAATGAGTCAACGCAGTAAATATTAAAATCAGTTTCTTCTATAATTTCATTATTTTGTAATGCGTATATAGAGAGTATAAGTTTGGTTCGTTTAGTGTTATATTCAAGAATATCTGCCCCATATATATTTTCTACTATTATTGACTTTATAGATTTATTATACCTATTTTTATAGTATTCAACAAGACCTATTAAAAATGCCCCGCAACCACAACTAGGATCAATATTTGTATCATCGATTTTTGGCTTTATCTCTTTTATGATGTAGTCAACTATATATGATGGAGTAAAAAATGCTCCATTTAGTTTTTTGTCACTAATAGGCATAATTAGCTCAAGGCAGTTCTCTAAATCCTTGATTGTGCCTATTTGTAACAGCGAAACTAATTTCTGTAAATTGTATGATGAGTTATGACCCGTCAGATAGTTATTAATATAATTGCTATCTGAAAAATCAAGCCTTTTAAATTGTAGATATTGAACTATAAGTTCTTTCTCGATGTCAATTATCTCGAAGTCACTTATAAGCTTTTTAATTATTTTATTATCCATATATTATGTTGACTATAAGCCACAAATTTAGTATTTTATTTTGAATTTGTCAATATATATTATTACTAATTCATTTGGAAAATGCTAAAATGTAAATATAGAAGTGGTTATTCTGTGGGGGTTTGGGTGTTTAGCCACTGGGCGTATATGTGGCAGGCGGTGGCTACCATTAGGGCGCATGGGCGGTGGCGGTAGTACTCTTCGGTGCGTTCGGATGGGATATGTGTTATTTCTCGCTCTTTGCTACTCCCTAGTAGTACAGAACAAATGGTTGAGCCATTAATCCTATCAAACTCTTTAGCTAAGTATTGTACCTGTTTATAGTTATTTGCTTTCTTTTTGGGATCAATGTGTGCATCAGCCCCCAACTCTAATCCTACCAATATAAACATACCTGTAACAGCTCCGCAGGTTAGGCGCATACGACCCATTCCACCCCCGAAGGAAGCAGCAATACGTGCCGCTAGCTCATCCGTTAAGCCATAAATATCAGCAAAGGCTAATACCACTGATTGAGAACAGTTATAACCACTCTCAAATAGTTCAATACCACGCATGGTGCGTTGTTCTATATCTACTCTCTCCATATCCCCTTCTATCTTATCTTTTTGTAAACATTATATATGTTTTCAGCTATATGTTCATCGCTGAATTGTTCTGTAAATTTGTGTCCACGCTCTATTATTTGGTTGCGTAGTGTGCTGTCACTGCTAATTCTATTGATAGCCGTTGAAAGTCCATCCACATCATCAGCATCAATGGTTAGCGATGTGCTACCTCCAGCCTCTTGCAGTGTTGAACCAGTAGCCGTAATAACAGGTGTTCCCGAATAGAGCGATTCAAGCACAGGAATACCGAACCCCTCGAACCTAGAGGGATAGATAAATATCTCAGCCAACTGATAAAAGCTAGGCAAATCCCCAAAAGGGAGATTATGATAGATATGCACACGATCCTCTAAGTGATAACGACGAACACTATCCATCACCTGATCCAAGTATGGTGTAGCACGACCAACGATAACTAGATGTTTCCCCTTGTCTAGTTGACTTAGCGAGCGCACCACCAACTCAACATTCTTCCTAGATTCGATAGTTCCCACATTCAGCAGAAACTTATCAGGGAGCGAGTATTTACCCTTAACCTCAGCCAGTTTCTCAGGGGATGCCATGCTGTGGAAACTACTATCACACCCTTGATACACCACATCTATCTTATCCGCTGATATGCCATAGAAATTAATTAAGTCACACTTAGTCATCTCACTAATGGCAATAACACGGTTAGCATTTTCAGCCCCCTTGCGGAACTTATAATCATATATATTGCGATCAATACGCTTATAATATTCAGGATAGCGCAAAAATATCAAGTCATGAATAGTAACCACACTAGCTACCTCCCCCTTGATATTCAGAGGTAATTCATTACTCAATCCATGAAAAATATCCACTCCATTACGTTTTAAATCCTTAGTGATAGAGTTTATGCGCCATAGCGAACGATTTAAGCAACGCTTAGGCTCAAAGATTGATATATTTTCACGCTCCAATAGCCCTGCCGCCCTTCCATTATTACTTATGCGAGGAGTATATAGCTGATAATCATTATCAGGATAGAACCTAGATAACAAATCCACCACCAGTCGGCTATAATTACCCAACCCCGTATTATTATGAAAGACACGTTTAGCGTCAAAAGCAATCCTCATATTATGCATGATTACAGTTAGAAAGCAAATTTAGTGAATAAATCCAACACTACAGAGCAACACCCCAATTATTTTCAACACCCCACTCACAAATGGTTAGATAATTTCGATGGAGAAACGGGAGCTTTTCTTGTAGTGATAGTTAATTATCACTTCAATATTATCATCTCTTTTATTTTAACGTTTGGGGTGGTTGGTTTATTGTTTGTTTCTGTCTTTTGTTGGGTATTTATCTTATCGGGTTCTTTTGGGGTTGCTATTATTTGCTCTGTTGAGGTTTTAATGGCTGGTTTAGACTCAGCTGATGCTCTTTCATAGAATTTCCATAAGTTGCTATTAGGGGTAAATGGGTTCTCCAACTTCGGTTTAATAGCATATTCAATATCAATAGGTTTCGGGGTTTCTGGTTTAGTGTAATTGTCGGTGGATTTCTCTTTTGCGCTAACAATATTATCATTGTTAGCCATTCGTACACTATCGTAATCAAACAGCTTGGGTGCTTTGGGGATGGTATAATCCTCAATCTGCTGTTGATTGTCGCGCTCGCTTACAATTTTAACGCTACCGTAATCAAATAGTTTAGGTGTGTTATTTACCAGCTCCTGAACTCTCTGCTGTTCATTTAGCTCTTGTAGTTTTGAGTATTTCTCTTTCGTTGCCTTAGCAATCTTCTCACTTAATTTATAATCTTCGTACATAGTAGTATTGCTTAATTTATAGTAAAATTAAGTACTATTTATAAGTGAATGTATCTACATTTCTCTTTCTAATATTTTTATTGTAATTTTGCTGGCAATAAATACCGATTGTTATGGTGCATAGATATGATTATTTGATAATAGGCTCGGGGATTGCTGGAATGAGCTTTGCCCTAAAGGTGGCTAAGAATGCTAAGGTGGCATTGGTCTGCAAAACTACGCTGGAGGAGGCTAATACTTTCCTTGCCCAAGGTGGGGTAGCATCGGTTACTAATCAGCTGGTTGATAACTTCGAGAAACATATCGAAGATACTATGATTGCAGGGGATTTCCTTAGCTCTCGTGAGGCTGTCGAAAAGGTGGTGCGTGAAGCTCCATCACAAATAGAGGAGTTGATACGCTGGGGAGTTGACTTTGACAAGAATGAGTCAGGGGATTTTGACCTACACCGCGAGGGGGGACACTCAGAGTTTCGTATTCTTCACCATAAGGATAATACAGGTGCTGAGATTCAAGATTCACTAATCAAGGCTATCAAAAAGAATAAAAATATAGATGTGTTTGAAAATCACTTTGCTATTGAGATTCTGACACAACACCATTTGGGTAAAATCATTACTCGCCAAACAGAAGATGTCCGTTGCTATGGTGCATATATCCTAGATATAGCTCGTGGTGAGGTTGATACCTATCTGGCTAAGGTTACGTTGATGGCTACGGGTGGTTTAGGCTCGGTCTATCGCACTACTACTAACCCATTGGTGGCTACTGGTGATGGGGTGGCTATGGTTTATCGTGCTAAGGGTACTGTTAAGGATATGGAGTTTGTGCAGTTTCACCCAACGGCGTTGTATCACCCAGGTGATAGACCATCATTCCTAATTACTGAGGCTATGCGTGGCTATGGTGGTATCTTGCGTACTAAGGATGGTAAGGAGTTTATGCACAAGTATGATGAACGCCTATCACTGGCTCCACGTGATATAGTAGCTCGTGCCATTGATAACGAGATGAAAATGCGTGGTGATGATCATGTTTATCTGGATGTTACCCATAAGGTGGCAGAGGAGACTAAGGAGCATTTCCCTAATATTTATAGCAAATGCTTATCGCTGGGGATAGATATTACTAAGGATTATATCCCTGTTGCCCCTGCAGCACATTATCTGTGTGGTGGGATATTGGTGGACACTAACGCTTGTTCATCAATCAAACGTCTGTATGCTGTGGGTGAGTGTTCATGTACTGGATTGCATGGAGGTAATCGTCTAGCATCAAACTCACTGATTGAGGCGGTGGTTTATGCTGATGCTGCTGCAAAACATAGTATGGCGAATATCGAAAATTATACTTTCCGTGAAGATATCCCTGAGTGGAACGATGAGGGGACATGCAACCCTGAAGAGCTAGTGTTAATAACACAAAGCATCAAGGAGGTAAACCAAATAATGAGTAATTATGTTGGGATAGTGCGTTCAGATTTACGCTTGAAACGTGCGTGGAATAGACTGGATATTATCTTTGAAGAAACGGAACGTCTGTTCAAGGCTAGTAAGGCTTCACGTGATATTTGTGAGTTGCGTAATATGATTAATGTTGGTTATCTGGTTATGCGCCAAGCGATGGAGCGTAAAGAGTCGCGTGGATTGCACTACACCATAGATTATCCACCTAAAGGTTAAGTATAGATGTATCGTAGTTATGTAGCTATTATCATATCAATAATAATTGCAAGCTGTTTCGCAACTGTTACGGCTGATGATGATGTGATGAGTGTTACTAATCCTGTTATTAAGGATAGATATTACTTTGTAGATATCTATGGAGATACTGCATTAATGAATATCATTAACAATATCACAGTATATCCTCCTGAGAAGTTTAAGAGCAAAAAACGTGAGCAGTTCTATTGGCGCACAGTGCGTGATGTACGTATAACGCTACCTTATGCCAAGATGATTTATCGCACCCTAGTGGAAACATACGAATATATCGAAACATTCCCAACCCAAGAGGAGCGTGAAGCATACCTAAAAGATATGGAGCATGAGATATTTGAACAATATAAACCGCAACTGAAACGCTTGACTCTATCGCAAGGGAAACTATTGATACGTCTGATAAATCGTGAAACTAACCAATCATCCTATCATATTATCAAGGCTTTCTTAGGTTCGTTTCGTGCAGGCTTTTGGCAAACTTTCGGACGATTCTTCGGAGCTAATCTAAAGACTGAGTGGAATCCTGAAAAGAACTCAGATGATGCAATGATTGATCGTATCTGCACCCAAATAGAGCAGGGAATATCTCCCAGCATGCGCAAATATTAGAAATCCCCTAGCGATTAAATCGGCTATTTACTATTATTGATGTTGCAATAGATGTTATCGCTCCAATGGCAATTATCAACACGCTAATCACAGTCACATCAGAGAATGATACGATAACAGGGTAGTGGTCAACTATTAGTTGGCTAGGGTCGCCTGCTAATTTGATTACGCCATAATATTGTTGAATTAGTGATAACGTTACCCCTATAATTATACCGATGAACGCGCCTAATATGGATATTAACCACCCCTCGATAATGAATATCTGATTTATCTGTTTACGGCTAGCCCCTAGATTTTTTAGGCTGCTAATGCTATCACCCTTCTCGATAATAAGTACCGACATAGTGCTAATAACATTAAAGGTAGCTATGATTAGGATAAAGGCGAGTAGTGCAAAAGTTATCCACTTCTCAATGTTAATCATCTGAAAGGATGCTTGCTGTTGTTGCAACCTATCTTTAACGATATAATCAGCACCTAATTGCTGTTCTATTTGCTTAATTATGGCGGTTTCATCGCTGTTTTTTTCGGTTGCTAATTCAATTGAAGTTGCTTGATTTTGATACTCTAATAACCCTTCGGCTAGTTTGAACGAGGTGATAATATACCCCTCATCCATAATATTGTCCCCAGACTGGAATACCCCCGAAACAAATAGTGAGTCCACACGGAACGAGCTAATAGGATTAGCCATATTAACGCGTCCACCACGTCGCGGAGCATACAGATATAGCATTCTGGAGTAGTTAGGGTGTGCACCCAGCGAAATAGCTACCCCTACACTGATTATAGCTAATTGGATATCATCGCTGTATAGCTGAAATGCCCCATCACCCTTTACCAATGATTCTATATCGGTAACCTGTTCATATCCATCAGCTACCCCCTTAATCATTATGGGGCGTTGATAATCCCCATACATTGCCAATGCTTGCTCCTGAATTGTTGGAACAATAGCGGTGATACCATCGACAGATTCTATCACGTTAATTATGCTATCAAGATTATTAATAGTTTTCCCCAAGCGTGGAGTAATCTCTATCTCAGCATCAATCTTAGATAATTTGTCATGAACTAACCCACTGAATCCATTAAAGACAGATAGCACACACACAATAGCTATTGTAGCCACAATAACAGCCACCGTTGATATTATAGTGATAATATTAACGGCACTATGGCTCTTCTTAGCTAAAAGGTATCGTAATGCTATTTTCAGTGGTAGGGTGTTCATTGCTACAATTTGTTCAGCAGAGAATCTATATTGTCGATATAGTCTAATGAATCATCTAGGTAGAACATTAACTCAGGTGTTTTGCGCAATTGGAATCGCACACGTTGAGCTAAGTCGTAACGGATAGTTTTCGCGCTCTTGTTCAATGCATCTATTACCGCTTCCCCCTTTTCAGATGGGAATACGCTTAAATAACCTTTAGCAACGCTAAGGTCAGGTGATACGCGCACTGTACTAACTGAGATTAGAATATTTCCCATTACTGATGTTTCAGAGCGGAATATCTCACTTAGCTCCTTTTGTAATAGACGTGCTATCTTTTGTTGTCTGGTTGTTTCCATTATTTTTTTGTTGGTTTTTTATAAATTATTGTAAGACCGTCACGGATAGGTAATATTACCTTTTCGACACGGTTATCATTTGCAATTAGCGTATTAAAATCTAATATTCCAGCAGTCTGTGCATCTAGCTTAGTGCCATAATCAACCACCTTGCCATCCCAAAGAATATTATCAGCGATAATAAATCCACCCTCAGGAACTAGTGGGAATACCATATTATAATAGTCGATATATTCACGCTTGTTAGCATCAATAAATACTAGGTCAAAACTCTTATCCAATCTATCCAGTATCTCCTTAGCATCACCGATATGTAACGAAATCTTATCAGCATTTACTGAGCGACTGAATTGCGAGCGGATAAAATCCTCCAATTCATCATCTATTTCTATTGTATCAATGGTTGCATCCTCCGCTAACCCCTCGGCAAAACATAACGCTGAATAGCCCGTGAAAGTTCCTAACTCAAGTATCGCTCTAGGCTTAATCATACGCACAAACATCTTTAGCAAGCGACCTTGCAGATGCCCTGAACACATCCTTGGGCGTAGATGAAATAGATGAGTTTCACGATTTAGGTTGTATAACTCATCAGGTTCAGCATCTATATGTTTAGCGATATACTCCTCTAATAGTTCATCCATAAGCCTTAAACCTTAGACTTCAACGCCTCAATAGCTAAACGATAACTATCCATCTGGAATCCTGCTATCACCCCGATACATGCTGGTGCAATCATTGAGCGGTGGCGATACTCCTCACGCGAGTGAACGTTAGATAAATGTACCTCAATAATAGGAGATTTAACTGCACGTATAGCATCACCAATAGCAATAGATGTATGCGTATAAGCACCTGCATTTAGTACTATACCATCCACATCAAACCCTACCGAATGGATATGATCAATGATACTCCCCTCGCAATTACTTTGGAAATAGGTTAACTCAATCTCAGGAAATAGAGATTTAAGTTGTTCAAAGTAGCTCTCAAAAGATTGACTACCATAAATACCCTTTTCACGCACCCCTAATAGATTAAGATTAGGGCCATTTACTATTACAATTTTCATAATCAGTATCGCTTTTTTTAGACTATTATCACTATAAGTTGTATATTTGTTCTACAAAAGTACTAATTTTTAGCGAGATTGACCCAATTACTATGTCATTAACACCTATAAAAGAGATAAATAAGCTGATAGATGAATATATTGTCTATCTGAAACTGCAAAAAGGGGTTTCAGATAACACTATCGAAAGCTATCTAGCAGACCTGCGCAAGCTACTCTTTTTCATCTCAGTTGAGGGGGTGAGTGTTGAGGATATCAGTGAGGAGCATCTGCATCAATTTCTAGCATCGTTACATGATTTGGGGATACAGCCATCATCACAAGCGCGTATAATTTCAGGGGTTAAGAGTTTCTTCAAATATCTGAAAATTGAAGGTTTCATCGATAAAAATCCAGCTCGGTTGCTAGAACAGCCACGTTTAGGGCGCAAGCTCCCTGACACATTATCACTTGAGGAGATTGAACAGATGATAGCCGCCATAGATATGAGTAAAGAGCAGGGGCAACGTAACCGCGCTATTATCGAGGTGCTTTATGGTAGCGGCTTGCGCGTATCAGAACTTGTCGAGCTTAAAATTTCAGATATCTCCTTTGAGGATGAATTTATGTTAGTGCATGGCAAGGGGGAGAAGGAGCGTTTAGTTCCACTATCACCAACCGCTATTGAGGAGATACAGACCTATCGTGAGAGCTATCGCAACCACCAAGATGTAAAACGTGGGAGCGAAGATATACTATTTCTGAATCGTCGCGGAGCGAAACTTACACGTGTAATGATATTCTACATAATCCGAGATTTAGCTTATTTGGTAGGGATTAAAAAGGATATTTCGCCACATACCCTACGCCACTCATTTGCCACACACCTATTGGAGGGTGGAGCAAACTTGCGTGCCATACAAACTATGTTAGGACATGAAAGCATAACCACAACAGAGATTTATGTGCATCTAGACCGCTCATTCTTACGTGACGAGATACTCCAATATCATCCACGCAATATAAAAAAACCTCGCTATAATTTGGATTAATCATATATAATATATATGTATCAAAATGGTACACATTAGTTATTGCCATTACTTTGTATAAAATTAAAATAGAAGTTATTATAGTTTACAGCATATCAATTACACTTTCTATTTAATCTAGCCAATATAGTGTAGGTTTAAGGACTATGAAGAAGATCCAGCATCTTCTGCGCTCGCTCATGACCTAACCTATGGCTCTCAAGCAAATCAACAAGTGCATTCCCCCTATCATCTAATAACAAATAAGCTACTCCACGATTTTCAAGAATATGTTTCAAAGAGATAGCAGTAGTTAGCGTGATTATATAATCCGTATTTTTAGGTATTCTTGGAGTTGTGATTTGTAGCTTTCTCCTATTGGGATGCGCTCCGACCCGAATAGTATTCGGTTACGTTCAATGACCTGAATCTTATCTTTGCGTACTATATATGAACGGTGAACGCGGACAAATTGGGCGGTTGGTAATATCTCCTCGGCGCGTTTCATATTCATCAGTGATAGGATAGGTTTCCGCTCACCATCTATATAGAATTTTACATAATCCTTTAATCCTTCGACATATAGTAGTTTATCTAGCTCTATGCGCAATAGCTTATACTCTGATTTGACATAAATTGAATCTATTGTCTCACCACTGTCAATATCTGTGGAGGTTTCGGCTTGTTGTTTAATCTTGAACCATGCAGTGGCTTTTTGTGCTGAGGTCAAGAAATCAGCATAAGATATAGGCTTTAGAAGATAATCCAAAGCATTAACTTTATATCCATCCAGAGCGTATTGATTAAATGCTGTGGTAAATATTATCCTAGTACGTGGGTCAACCATTTTACTAAATTCAAGACCCGATAAGGCTGGCATCTGTATATCTAAGAATATCAGATCAGCGGTAGCTAACTCCTCACTATTAATAGCCTCAATGGCTGTTGAGAATGTAGCTGTTAACTCCAAAAATGGTGTTTTAGTAACATAACCCTCAATCAATGCTGCTGCTAATGGTTCATCATCTATTACTAATGTCTTTAGTTTCATAAGCATTTTAAGGTTAAGGTTGTACTATATGTTTCATCTGATGTATTTATTTCCCATTCATATTTATTAGGGTAAAGCAGTTCAAGACGACGACGCACCTGCCCTAGACCTACACCATGACCACTCTTATCCTCTTCGGCTTTGGCGTGGTTACTATTCTGTATTGATAGCGAGACTTCCCCCGCTGCGGTATTATCCTCAAACCTTATATAGATATACCCATCTCCATTACTGCTAACGCTATGTTTAAAGGCATTCTCTATTAATGATATAAATATTAATGGTGCAATCTCAGTAGTGCAATCTTCTGATACTGCAAAATCTGTTGTCAACTCAACCTTACGTGGCAGGCGGATACTCATTAATTCGATATAGTTCTTAATAAACTCTACCTCCTTGACTAATAGTACCTTTTCGCTAAGATTATCATAAAGGATATAACGCAATAGATGACTTAACTCTTTGATTGTCTTTTGAGCCTTTTCGGTATCGATAGCTGTTAATGCATAGATATTATTCAGTGTGTTAAGCAGAAAATGTGGATTTATCTGACTACGTAGATTATCTAGCTCTGCTTTTACTCTCGCGCTTTTAGCCTCACGTAACGCCTCCTCGCTCCGCTCTAACCTCGCTGATAGGCGTAATGCTGTTACCAATCCTATCATTAGGATATAACTAATTAAATCTCTAGCTAAAAATATTAAACTCCTTTCAGGTCTAGGGGGAAGGTTGTCAGGTCTAAGATTATCCACCAATCCATATTTGTTAGCATAGTATGAAGCTAGTAATAACAGGGCTATTAGCACTATATTAGCAAAGAAGAAAACCCCTCTACTCTCATTAAAGAGAAATTTAGGGATGAAAATAGTGTAATTAAGTAGATAGATTAATAGTAGAGGTATCAGATTTAATATCAACATATATACTCCGAAGATATCCTTAACTTCTGAACTACTACCAACACTCCAAAACAGGGTAATACCGAGTATTACACCCCATCCTAGTAGTTGGAGTGTAATAACACGTTTTTTATTACTTAATGTTTTAATCTTCATAGATTACAAAGATAGTAATTATTCATATCTAATTGCATCAATTGGGTTAAGAGCTGCTGCTTTTTTAGCAGGATACCACCCAAAAAATACACCTGTAATACAACAGACAGTAAAGGATAATAGGATAGTCCAACTCTCAATTTGTATAGGCCAATTAGCAAAATATTTAACCATCCATGCAGCTCCACAACCTAATATTACACCTATTATCCCCCCAGTAACGCTAATTATAACAGCCTCAATAAGGAATTGTGCTAGAATATCAACATCACGTCCTCCGACTGACATACGCAAGCCTATCTCCTTAGTACGTTCAGTAACTGATACATACATAATATTCATAATACCTATACCACCTACTATTAGTGATATGGATGCAATACACGCTAACAGTGTAGTCATAAGACTACTAGTAGAGTTTAACATTGATGCTAATTCCTGCTGTGAGCGGATATAAAAATCATCATCAGAGGATGGCAATAATTTATGATTCTCACGCAATACCTCTGTGACATGTTCAATTACCTCCTCAGTATCATCCTCGTTGACTGCACTAGCGTAAATCTGGCTTAGGTGAGTAACGGCAAGCACGCGTTTCATAATTGAGGTATATGGAGCTAGGACTATTGCATCTTGGTCCATACCCATCGTGTTATAACCCTTCTCCTCTAACACTCCTACTATACGGAATGGGATAGTTTTAAAACGTATCACCTTACCTACTGGGTCTTCGCCATTAGGGAAAAGATTCTCTTGAATAGTTTTACCTATAACGCAAACCTTAGCTGAGGTCTTTATATCCATATCAGTGAACATAGTTCCAGTAGCCAGTTTAAGTTGACGTATAGTCAAATAATCATTTGCAACACCTGTAATAGATGATGGATAGTTATTAGCCCCAAATATAAATTGCCCCGATGCTGACACTACTGGGCTAACTGCTGCCAGCTCATCAGTCATCCCTTTAAGGGATTCATAATCCGCCATTTTCAGTGTTTGCATTGCTGAGGCATCCTGTCTAACCCCACCGCGCATATCCTGACCTGGTTGAATCATTATCATATTTGAACCCATCTCAGTGATTTGGGCGTTAATACTAGCCTTAGAGCCTTGACCTATCGCCAACATGGTAATAACTGATGCTACACCAATTATAATACCTAGCATTGTCAAGAACCCTCTAAGTTTATTGTTATCTAATGCCTTAAATGCTATTGCTAATAAATTAGTTATATTCATACCTTAATCCTCCACAATAGGTAATGCTGCTAGTGATTCACTTGCGCTACCTACTTTATCATTATATGTATCACTCTTAATTTTACCATCACGTAGTACTATATTTCTACTAGAGAATTGCGCCATCTCAGGGTTGTGAGTGACAAAAATTATTGTACTCCCCTCACTATGCAATCTCTGCAATAAGACCAATATCTCATACGATGTGCGTGTATCCAGATTACCAGTAGCCTCATCAGCTAAGATTACAGCTGGTTTATTTACCAATGCACGAGCTATGGCAACACGTTGCATCTGCCCACCACTCATTTGGTTACTCTTATGGTATAATCTATCTCCCAATCCTACAGCCTCCAATGCCTCAATGGCGCGTGCGCGACGCTCCTTGGCACTTACCCCCGAGGTGTATAGCAACGGTAACTCCACATTAGCAATAGCGGTAGTTTTAGCCAATAGGTTATAGTTTTGGAATATGAAACCAATCTTTTTATTGCGTAGGGCAGTGCGTTGATTCTTGCTCATTCCAGCAACCGATATACCATCTAGGTAGAATTCCCCTTCGGTAGGCATATCTAGGCACCCCAATAGATTAAGCAGTGTACTCTTGCCACTACCCGAAGAACCCATGATGGTAACAAATTCTCCCTCCTCAATGCTAAAGGAAACTCCTCGCAAAGCCTTAACGGTTTCATTGCCAACTTGGAAATATCGTCGTACATCCTTTAATTCTATGACATTCTTTCTCATACACATATTATTTCTGACCTGGACGTTTAGGCAAGAATGGATTGTCTGATGAACTAGTCCCAGATGGAGGAGCACCTGCACCCATTGGAACGCTCATATCCATACCTGTTACTACGGCGGCTCCTAATTCGACCCCTGTAACTTCTGTTAATATACCATTAGTAACACCTATGGTAACTCTACGTGGAGTGATTCTATCACCATCAAGCACCCAAACAGCCTTGCCACCATCCATACCTCTATCAGCAGGCATATCATTAGGCATATTAGCAGGAGCATCAGCAGGCTTAGGAGGTGTAAATGTAAGTGCAGATGCAGGAACAACCGTTTCACACTCAACATCCAAAATAAATACCTCTACATTAGCCGTTAGCCCAGGTTTAAGTTTCAAGTCAGGATTATCAGCAGATATAACCACCTCATAGGTAACAACGTTACTCTCAATAATAGCCTCTTGTCTAACCTGTGTAACCTCACCCTCAAAAATATCTAATGGGAAAGCATCAACTGAGAATTTAGCCTTTTGACCAACCTCAACGTTACCTATATCCGCTTCATCCACATCCACTATTACACGCATATCTCTTAAATCAGCAGCAATTACAAACAGAGTAGGTGTACTAAAGCTAGATGCAACAGTCTGTCCCTCCTCAACACTACGTGAAAGGACAACACCATCAATAGGTGAATAGATAGTTGCATAACCTAGATTAGTTTCAGCTCTCATTAAGTTATTTTTAGAAACCTCATAGTTATTTTTAGCTGTTTCATAGTTATATAATGACTCCTCATATTCACTATCAGCTATAAACTGTTTCTCGTGCAGTGTCTTAACACGAGTATAATTAGCTAACTCATATTCATATTTACTCTTAGCGATAGCTACGTCATTTTGGCTACTGTTATATTCCAATATTAAGGTTGATTTATCTAATTCAGCGATAATCTGCCCCTTCTTGACTACACTATTGTAATCAACATAAAGGGTAGTTAATATACCTGATACCTGTGTACCAACTTCAACCTCAGTCACGGGTTCAACAGTCCCTGTCGCTGTAATGCTTTGTACTATATTTTCACTGGTAACAGTTGATGTTATCCATTTGCTACTCTGCTCACCCCCTTTTTTAGGTAAGAAGAATAGGACACCTACTACTATAACTATTATCAGTAGTATGGCAATTATAATTCTCTTTTTAGTCATAATATTATAATTTAATTTTATTCGTTTTGTAATAGTTTAGTATTGCCTTGTTATATAGCAATTGATATTTATTGATTAGATACTCTTGGAACGATTGGATATAATTATCCTGTTCCGTTAGTAACTCAATAGTATTCTTCATACCTAATTCATATTGTTGTGAAGTCAAATTCATACTCTTTTCAGAGGCTAGTAGTTGCATTTCAGCTACTGCATATTTAGCTTGTGCATTGGTAGCATTGTTATGTAGCGTTTCAATTGTTTGGTATAAATCCTTTTCAGTCTCGCTAAGATTCAATGCTGCAATTTGTATATTATTCTTAGCCTTAGAAACAGCTGTCTTATTCTCATAATTAGAGAAGATAGGGATAGACAAGGTTAATCCCGCTGAAGTGCTGAAATTATCACGCAATTGATTACTAAAACTATAATCGCTAGCGGTAGAGTGATTAATACCAGTGCCAGCAGTAAGTTTAAGAGTAGGAAGATATCCAGCCTTAGCAATACTCTCATCCAATTCCGCTGAAGTGATATATAGCTTAGAGGATTGTATCTCAGGACGTGATAGTAGAGCCGCATTATAAACATCACTAACAGTAGAGATAATAGATAATAGCGATTCATCCAGATACTCAGGTGTTTTAACATTAAGCGTTAACTCCTGTGATATCTCTAGTAGATGTTTAAGTGTTACATAATAGTTACTCAACGAAGATTGCGCCACAATCAAATCATATTGAGCCGAAGCCTTAGCACTCTCCAACTGTGCATAATCAACACTATTAATGCTACCAGCATCAAGGAATGCTTTGCCACGCTCCTCGTTTTTTACACTAAGTTCAAGGCTAGTCTTACAGACATCAATCTGTTCAATGGCGTACAGAATCTCGATATAGACTTCAGTAACAGCTACCTCTATGGTGTTAGCATATTCGCTAAGTTCTAGGTAGGAGATTTCACTACTAACCTTGCTTTTATCAAGAGTAGCCTTGTTTTTCCCACCATTATAAAGATTCATCGACAAATCTATACCGTATGATCCATTATAGCTACTTTTAGCCACCTCACTACTCTCCATAAATGGATTACTACTTACACTCTGCCCCACAGATCCAGCGATAGTTGGGAGGAAAGCCCCTTTAGCGGCTAACTCACTAGCCTTACTATTATCAATCTCCAACTTAGCTTTTTTCAGAGTAATGCTATTTTCGATAGCATACTCTAAACATTCATCTAGTGACATTGATAGCGAATCAGGCATCGACTGAGCATATCCAACACTACTAAAAGTGCAGCATATCAGCAATACCAACCCGACCGATAATTTAAAATTCTTCATATCCTCTAATTTATTCAATATATTCTTATTCAATTAATATAATTTTCAAAATTAGAGATGAAAGTCCTCAAAAACAAACTAAATAGACCAACCCCCAAATTCCATCGAAGAACCCCCAAATTTCATCCCCACACCATCACCCAATAACAGCGTTGCGGCGCATTGCTATGTGGGGGATATTGTCCTCTTGATAGCTGGTTGAGATTTTATAGAAGCTATGTTTTTCGTAGAAATGGCGTAGGTGTAGTTGGGCTGAAATCTTTATTGACTCACCTGAGCCATTAAACTCGTTATGTAGTGTTATTGCTTTTTCTAGCAGGGTATCACCTATGGATAAGCCTCGGTAATTAGGGTTAACCACTACACGCCCTATGCAACCATCATCGGGGTATTTATCACCTGTGCGGAATATGCGACAATAGGCAACCAACGTGTCGCCGTTGTAACCCATTAGGTGCATGCTGATTTGGTCTCCGCGGTCTAAGTCTAAGTATGCAGCTCTCTGCTCTACAATAAATACTTCATTACGTAGATAGAGTAAGTCGTATAGTTGTGCTACTGTTAATTCGCTATATTTAGCTTTTATCCAAGTTAATTCCATTGTTGCGAGATTAAAACCACATCGTGAAATCTTCACGTGGAAGTTTAGGGTTACTGATTATTATTCCCATCTTACCATTAGTAAAGGTCATACCATTAACAAGTTCTGTTTTAGCGTTATCCCAAAGTGCTTTTCCCATCGTTGAGGTATGTAGGTTACGCATAATTATCACTCCATTACTGTTAATAGTATTCTTAATTATGGTGGTAGTGATATTAAATTCACGCTCATATCTAATATCGTTTATTACGATGAAATGGGGATTTTCTGCCCCAGTAGCCTCGACGTAATTATCATAAAGATTTTTAAGCGATGCACTTTGTGAGATGCTGTTTGAGCTATTTATTCCATGTTTCAGATATCCTGCTAATTCATATTTACTAAAGGTAGCCTCATAAGTGTATATTCCAACCTGTGAGTTAGCATACATGATTGATTTAGTAATAATACCATAATTACCACTAATCTGAAAGATATTGCTAGGTTGGAAATGATTAATTAGCCTAAATATAATCTTAGCACATTTAAATGATATCATCTTAACCTCACGGAAATGACGACGGTTAAATGTGTTGCGCCCCTTAACCATATTCATATACCCCTCAATATCCTTATACGCATAATAGGGTGTACGCTCTCTAAGTACGCTAGTCACAAAGTGAAAAGCGAATGGAGAGTGAATACCATGTCCGTTACTTCTATGGTAACGCTTTAAGGCTGAAGAGTATCTAGTTATTCTACTCATTTATAACTCCCCTACTATATTGTCATCCTCAGAGGTGCAATATTTACACCCTTTGATAGCAAATAGAATTGATAATATTAAACTTAAATATATAATTATAATAGCTATATATGCTAATGTTTCAGTTACTGTTACTGATGTAGGTTCAAATGTGAATATAATCTGATGCTCACCAGCTGGAACATTGATTGCACGTAGGATATAATTTACACGTCCAATCTCAACATTTTCACCATCGATAGTGGCTTTCCATCCCCATGGGAAATATACTTCGGAGAAAACTGCTACACCGCCATTCTCGCTATTTGCGTAATATGTTAGTTTATTTGGCGCATAACTTGTTAGATATATCGTATCATTAGCACCTTTATCAATAACTTCGTTTCCTAGAATATCGTTGAATATAATATCAGCATACGCTACCTCAGCAGGATTAATATTGGTAAGAGAATCCATCTCCTCCTGAGCCGATAGGGTATATTTAATTCTATCTATAAACCATGCGTTACCCAATGCTTCAGGGTTAGGATAAACAGTATTATCATCCATAATAAAGTACTTAGCATTTAGCATATTAAGTACGTTAATATTGTTTTTGCTAATCTGATAATCTATCAAATCTTGATAACGTGATAGCTTAGCCGCGTGGTAGCCACCAATGGTTTTATGGAAATATGATGGGGTAGCTTCGCTGAATTTAGAAACATCCATAACGCGATAATGCATAGTAGTATCAGCCAATATCTGTATATCAACAGGACGTGGTTTAATACCTACATTATTGGTAGTAGCGATAACTGGTGCAGTTATAAATGAATTGCTATTTAAGTAGCGTTTATTTACCGAGAATAAATCCACTATAATAATCAGTGCAATAGCCGCAAACAGAGCATTACGCTTAACCATTCCACGCTCATAAGCAACTAAGGCAATAAACCCAATAGCTAACACCACGAATGAGCGTAAAGCATCACTTGCTAACATATCTAAACGGATATTTTCGATAGCAGTAAATAACTCAGGAGCCTGATTTACCATCCCTGAAACGATATAACTCTCATACTCCATAGCTGAGAATCCCCCACCTACAAATACAGATGGTGCGATGTAGCATAATACCATCAAGAACCCAAGTGTTGAGAATGTGGTATAGATTGTGGTTCTATTTCTCTTAATAAAATCCTTTTCAGTAAGCATCTTACTTAGAGCCAACATTGCCAATAATGGGATAGTAAACTCAGCAATAACCAGAATACTAGATACGGTACGGAACTTATTATATAGTGGGAAATAATCAATAAACAGATCTGTAAGAGCCATAAAGTTATGCCCCCATGATAATAATATAGATAGGAGGGTAACCGCTAATAATGCCCATTTCAGCTTACCCTTAATAGTAATACACCCAATTATAAATAGCGCAAATATTAATGCACCCACATACACAGGTCCATTAGTCATAGGTTGGTCACCGAAATATTGCGGAAACTGTTTCAGATAGTTATATATTTCGGGGTGTAACTTACCACTATTATACATATCTCTAGCTGTATCAGTATCTGCTAGTGACATTAATTTATTCTCACCTTTTTCGGGACGGATAGTTGCTCCACCATTAATATTAGGTATTATTAGTGATAATGTTTCATCTATTCCGTAGCTCCATTGAGTTATGTAATCCTTGTTTAAACCTCCTGAGGTAGCATTTGCACTAGCGGTAGTAATCTCTGAGTGACCACCACGCATAGTTTCTTTGCTATATTTGTAAGTATTATACAGATTAGGGGAGTTTGCCGCAACAGCCAATATAGCCGCCGCCAATAGCGATAGGGTAGCGATAGACCAACCCTTAACTCTATTACTTTTAATGGCAGTAATTAAGAATGTAATTACCATCGCAACGATTACGAAAATAAAATAGTAGCTCATCTGAATATGATTAGCCGCAATCTGTAACGTCGCAAAGAGAGCCGCCACCGATGCACCCATCAGATACTTACCACGATAGCACCACACAATACCTGCAATAGTTGGGGGAATATATGCGAGGGTAATATATTTCC
The DNA here is from genome assembly GCA_044433325.1 of Bacteroidales bacterium. Taxonomy (GTDB): domain Bacteria; phylum Bacteroidota; class Bacteroidia; order Bacteroidales; family Muribaculaceae; genus HGM05232. The sequence continues at coordinate 19,098 of JAWXTT010000004.1, read as the reverse complement.
ATATATGACCAGCCCCAATAATAATAAAGAAATAGGTCGAGAATGCATAAGCCACTGCACCTAAAATAGCCACATACCATTTACTCTTGAAAGCACGTAGTAGGATGTAAAATCCTAACATCATGATAAATAATATATTTACAGGCGCAGGGAATGATAGGGTATAAATATCCCATATCCATGAAATTAGTTTAGAACTCTCATAGCTAGGAGATATCTGGAAATTAGGCATCCCTGAGAATAGCGAATTAGTCCAGCGTGAAGTTTCACCCGTAGCCTCAGTAAACGCCTTAACCTCTTGACCAATAGCCACACCCTGTTGCACGTCATGTTGCTGTAATAGGTTACCATGCAGAGCATCAGGAATAAAATAACCCCAAGCGATAGCCGCAAAACATACTATTGCAATTAAGATATTTTTTACCTCTTTATTCTTAGAAAGAGTAGTAATTATCTCCTTTATATTCATAAATGATTATTAGTATTAGTTATTTTTCGCCAAAAGCGATAGGGATATCCCTATTCATACTTTGGTCTAAAGATATTAACGTTTCAGTAGCAGTAACTCCCTCGATATGTTGAATTTCATCGTTCAATAATTCCATAAGATGGTGGTTGTCAGTTGCATATAATTTTATTAATAAAGTATAAGGACCTGTCGTGAAGTGACATTCAACTACCTCCTTAATCTTTTCAAGCTCAGGAACCACAGTTTTATACATCGAACCACGCTCCAACTTAATACCTATATAAGTACAAGTAGCATACCCTAACGCTTTAGGATTTACGTTATACCCCGAGCCCATAATAACCTCTAAATCTATCATACGTTGTATGCGTTGGTGGATAGCGGCACGTGAAACACCACATGCCAAAGCAATATCCTTAGATGGTATTCTAGCATTCTTCATAATAATCTGAAGAATCTTCCTATCCAGATTATCTATCTTATCTATAAGTTGTTGGTTGTTTTGCATATTTAAGAAATTATCTATTTGTATATCCCAAAGTGTGCAAATATACTAATTTCCATACACAAAACTAACATAATGAACAAAAAACGCACCCAACCACTAGCAAAAAGCCACAAAAAATAAGATTTCCAACATTATTGCCACATCTACCACAAAAAATAGATATATAATTAGAAGTCCCCATTAGATAAAAAATAGTATCTTTGTATATATTCATATCAGATAGTCCCATATATCAGAATAATTACTATGGAGAATAGAACACACTTTTTACAGCTAATATCTCAATTTAAGGAATTGGGTATAGATAAGCAGATAGATTATGACAAGTTCTATCTCTACTCTATGATTACTCATTCAACGGCTATTGAGGGTTCAACAGTGACGGAGGTTGAGAATCAGTTGTTATTTGATGAAGGGATATCTGCTAAAGGTCGCTCTATGATGGAGCAACTAATGAATATAGATCTAAAAGCAGCTTATGATAAAGCATTAATATATGCCAAAGAAAAAAGCCTGTTTACCGTAGAGATGCTAAAGGAGCTATCAGCACAAGTGATGAAAAATAGTGGAACTACCTATAATACTATGCTTGGGAACTTCTCTTCAGCCAATGGAGATTTACGGTTACTTAATGTAACAGCAGGTGTTGGTGGTCGCTCATATATGAACTTTACAAAAGTACCAGATAAGCTACAAGAATTATGCATTTGGATAAATGATAGGCGTAGTATTATCAGTCGAGATGATATAATAGATTGCTATCAATTAAGTTTTGATATTCATTACAAATTAGTGACTATTCATCCTTGGGCTGATGGTAATGGGCGTATGGCTCGTTTAGTCATGAATCTTATTCAACTGGAATTAGGTGTAATCCCATCAATTATAAAAAGTAGTCGTAAATTTGAGTATATTGAGGCTCTTATAGCAACACGTGAAATGGAGGATATTAATATTTTCCGTAAATTTATGTTTGAAGAGCATATAAGTAATATTAATAGTATGATTATCAATTATAAGAATTCTATTGAGGAGGGTGATTCTGTGGATGTCCCAATAAATGTCCCAATAAATGTCCCAATAAATAGTAGGGAGAATATGATAATTGATATCCTTAGTAAGGATGGATCTATTACGACACGTGAATTAGCTGAACGCTTAAATGTAAGTGAAAAAACTATTAAACGTCACATTTCATCGCTAAAAGAGCGTAACATAATTATCCGTAAAGGCTCTAATAAGAGTGGCAGTTGGGAAATCCTTTAGAAGAATCAGTTCAGATTTATCATTTTTTTGGGGATTATTTCGCTAAGATTGTGCCGCTAGTTTTGCAGTATTGGGTGTAGGCTATGCGTTGTGTAGCTTTGGCTTCGGTTAGGTCGCTCATTGCTTTCTGCCATAGGGCTTGCGCTTCTAGGTAGTCTGCTAGGGTTTCTGTTCCGTTATTATATAGATTGCCGCTTTGGCGCATATTCTCCTCAGCCTGAGTTAATGAATTGCTACACATCTGTACCTCGAGCACTGCTTCGTCATAGCTATTTATTGCTTGCAAAAGCTCTAAAGTCATCTTCTCTGATAGGTCAGCTAATTCATATTTAGCCATATTCACGTCATGTTTACTAGCTGATACTTTTCTTCTTCCCTCACCCCAATGGAATAGTGGGATTGATACGGTTACTCCACCTGTAAAGGAGCTACCCTCTAACAGTGTTTCGTCATTAATTGACGTTCCATTATAATAGCCGTAGCTTGCCATTGCTGCTACGCTAGGCAGGAAGTCACTACGTGCTATGCGCACTTCTAGCTCTTTCGCCTCCACCTGTTTATTTAGTAACTCATATTCTGGGCGAGCTGTAATATCTAGATTATACTGATCTACTATTATATCCATATCAAAGTCATCCACCACATTTAGTTGCTCAGTGGTCATTGGTAATCCTATAACATAACATAGATTCATACGAGCTAGGCGCAATCCGTTCTCCGCTTTGCGTTTCATCAGATTTGCTTCGTTTAGGCGCACTTGAACTTTTAGCAAATCGTTTCTAGTACACATCCCGTTGCGCAATAAGCTCTCGACCTGTTTCTGGAACTGGATGATTACATCACAATATTTCTCGGCACTCAGCAGCATATCTTCCACTTTCAGATATGAGTAGAAAGCATTATCTGCGGCTAATATCATCTCAGATTCGGTACGTCGTTGTGATATTTGAGCTACCTCTACACCTATTTGAGCTAATTTTATTGAGTTGGAAATTTTTCCTCCCATATATATTGGTTGCTCCACTTTTATCCCTGCATTAAATACAGCACCTACATCTATGGTAAATAGTTGGTCGGGCATATAGGCGTACTGATTAAAGATATATGAGCCATCAGGTGATAGCCCTGCTATATTAGGTGTTAGCTCTCCTGTTGTTGCATCAGCTATATAGGTTGGTAGATATCCCCCCTCAATAGTTAAGTTATGTGATAAGTCTGAATAGATAAATGTTCCATCTATCGAGAAGTTAGGCAAACGATTACTCCTATATGCTGCCAACATATCCTCTGATTTGCTTATCTGCGCTGATGCTCTCTTTAGATTGTTATTACTCTCCAGAGCCATCTCACGACACTTCTCAAGGGTTAGCGTAATCTTATCCTCAGCCTGAGCGATATTACTAGCCACTATTAGTAGTATTGCTGAAATAAAAAATATCTTATATAGTTGTTTCATCCTATTTGATTTTTATTTTAAAGAATATTGCGTAAAGTATAGGTATAAATATCAATGTTACTATTGTCCCAATTAATAATCCCCCCATGATAGTTGCAGCCAATGAACCAAACATATCATCAGGAAGTAATGGTATCATCCCCAAAATAGTAGTTAGTGATGCCATCATAACAGGGCGGAACCTACTTGCTGAGCTATCTAGCAGAGCATTAAATGGCTCTTTCCCCTCGTTGATTTGGAGATTAATTTCATCCATCAGTACAACACCATTCTTAATCATCATACCCATCAATCCTAGGATACCACAGATAGCCACAAATCCGAATGCTTTGCCTGCTACCCATACGCCAAATACAGCTCCTACAAATAGCAATGGTACGCTAAGAATAATAATCAATGGTTTGCGATAATCCTTAAATAGCAAAATCAGAATACCGATAATCAATACAATAGCTAATGGAAGTGTGGCAAATAGATATTTTAGTGATTGGGTTGTTGCGTAGTGTTCTCCTTTCCACGTAAGTGAATATCCATTAGGAAGTGGAATAGCCTCAATTTCATCTATAATTTGTATGCGTGCATCCTCAGCTCCAACGCCAGGTATTGTGTTTGCTTGCGCTCTCATTGCTCGCTCACCATTATAATGTATCACTACGGGGTCTTCCCATTTTAGCTTAATATCTTTTGTTGATTGGCTAAGTGGGGTAGTTGATAGTATGCTAGAGATAAGATCACTCTCAGATATTGCACCAGTCATAACTCCCTGCACAGTTTCTTTACTTAACCCATTAAGTGATGGCATTAATGCAAAGATTGGAGCCGTTTCCAATGATTCTATTTTATTACCCTCGCTATCAACGCACTTAATAACAATAGTTTTACTGTCGCGTCCTTCATAGAAACTACCCATAGGGATACCATCTGTTGATGCTAGCAGTGACAATCCTACGTCTTGACGTGTTAGCCCAATATTTCTAGCCATTGGTTGATTGTAATCAATCTCTAACATAGGAACTTTATCCTCCCAATCGGAGGTTACTAGGGTGATATTCTCGTTACGCTCCATTATCTCCATAGCTTGACTAGTAAGGTCACGTAATACTGCAGGGTCAGGGCCTATAAACATAGCCTCGATAGCGAATTTACTATACATCAAGTTATAACGTTTAACGCGTGCATAGGCTTGCGGATAGTTCTCATTTAGGTAGCGTTGTAAATCAGGAATTGCTTCTAACAGTGTCGCTTCATCTTTAAATTCAACAATTAAATCAGCGTATGATATTGATGGAGTAGCTATGCTGCGTACCAAATTATACCTACTAGGGGTAGCACCTAACGATGATGTAACATGCGTAATATTATCATAATTCAGTAAATAATTTACGATAGAATCTAAATCCTCCTTAGTGCGTTCAGCTCTGCTACTTTCAGGCAGTTTATATTCTATATATAGCTGATTATAATTCATGTCAGGGAAGAAACTTTGAGGCAACTTCTTATACGATAATCCACTGATAACCACTAGCAAAATTGCAATAACAACAGTCACAGTGCGATTGCGTAAGCACCATACGAGTATTGAGTTTAACCATGAGTAAAGTTTACGATATAATAAACTCTCCTTTTTATCCTTTTTAGATGGTTTAAGTAGAGCTTTTGCCTGCAAAGGAACCATTGTTAATGATAAGATCCAACTCAACAATAGTGATACAGCCAACACGACAAACAGGTCACGCACATAAACGCCTGCTGTGTCAGGAGAAAGAAATATAGGGAAGAAAGCAAGTATAGCTATCAGCGTTGCCCCAAGTAGTGGCATTGCAGTCTTATTCCCAATATCGGTTAATGCTTTTGAGCGTAATCGCCCCTTATCTAGATCTATAAGTATTCCATCCACAATAACGATTGAGTTATCCACTAACATCCCCATTGCCAATATAAATGTAGCCAATGATACACGTTGCAGAGTTCCATCAAATAGATATAGGAATAGTAACGACCCAAGCACAGTAACCACTAATGTAGTACCCAATAAGATACCGCTACGAAGCCCCATAGCAAACATCAGCACCACAATAACAATAACGACTGAGATTATTAAGTTAAGGATAAATGAATGGATAGCATCCTTGACACGTTCAGGTTGGAAAAACACCTTATGGAAGTCAATACCTACAGGTAATCTATTCTCACGCAAATCAGCCAGCACACTCTCAACCTTAACTCCTAGCTTAGTAATATCAGTATCAGCCAATGCTGATATAGATATTCCTATTGCAGGTATGCCATCAAACTCTAAACTATTGCGAGTAGGATCAGCATAACCATTAGTTACAGTAGCAATATCCTTTAGACGCATCTGGTCACCCTGATGACCTTGAATAATTATATTTTCAAGATCTTCAGCATTACGATATTTATCATTCACGCTAACACGAATGCGCTGTTCTCCACTCTCATAATATCCTGCGTAGATAGTTTTAGTTTGCCCCTGTATTGTTTGTATAACCTCGGTAGGTGATACCCCTAAGTTAGCCATTTTATCCTCTAAGATTGATATATTTATCACAGGATTATAAACACCATATAGCTCAACGCGAGAAATACCCTCAATAGCTTGTACCTTAGTTTTTACTAACTCAGCATAATCAGCCAACTCTTCATTGCTATAACCATCAGCGGTTAGTGCGTAAAACATCCCATACACATCGCCATAGCTATCTATAACAATAGAGGTTGATGCCTCTTGAGGTAGCTCTTTTTGTGCATCCCCCACCTTGCGTCTTAGAATATCCCAATATTGTTCCGTATCACCATTAGGTACAGTCGGATGCAGATTAACTGTTATCATTGAAAGGTCAGCGTATGATGAACTCTCAAGAATATCAACATTATTCATAGATCTAATAGCACGCTCAAGGCAGTCAGTAACTTGTTGCTCCACCTCATACGACGAACCTCCAGGGTAGGTAGTAACCACCATAGCCTGTTTAATTTTAATAGCAGGATCCTCCAGCTTGCTCATCCTATCATAGGATAAAATCCCACCAACAACTAAGATAGCAACAAAGTAATAAACCAACTTGCTATTAGTCAACGCCCATTTACCTATATTAATCATAATACTCCACCGATATTAGTTTCTGAAATAGGCTCAAGAGCTTCCACTCTCATCCCCTCTTTAAGAGATTTAACCCCTGCGGTAATAACCATCTCTTTAGCTTTTATATCACCAGTTACAATAGCTGTACCATCGCGTTTTATCTCTATGACCTTAACGGCACGTTGTGCCACTGTTCCATTCTCAGATAATATCCATATATAGTTATCACCCTTATTATCCACAACTGAGCTGAATGGGATTAATAGTTGTTGTTCTTTATCACCCTGATAGCGCATCTTAACCATAATAGTCATTCCAGGGGCTAAAGTAGCTCCATCAGTAGCTTTAACACTGAATGTTGTAGTGTATAATTGATTTAAGTTTCCCTTTGGAGTAATACTCTTTAGTTTTAGATTAAAGAACTTATCTGGGAAAATATCAACTGAGGCAGTAGCTGATATATATTTTTCACGCATCATATAATTAGTAGCAGGGATATTAACTATTACCTCTGGAGCGGACGATGAAACCATTGAAACCACGGGCATACCAGCCGAAACCGCCTCGCCAATATCAAATAGATGTTTCTGCAGATAACCATCAAATGGAGCTTTTAGCCTAGTGTCCTCTAGTGCATTTTTATGAGCCTCTAGTTTAGCTGTAATCTGCTTGAGTCCATTAACAGCCTTATCATAGTTGTTTTCCGAGATACTCTCCTCTTTATACAGAGCTATTACTCGCTCTGCCTCACTCTTAATACCATCATATTCAGCTTGGGTAGCATCGAGTTGAATTTTGTAATCACGATTATCCATTAGGGCAATAACATCCCCTTTGCGGACAAAAGCACCCTCATCTACAAGAAACTCTTCAACAATTCCTGCCACACGGAAACCTAAGTTTACATCCTTACTTGCAGCAATCTTTCCTGGGAAATTAGCTTCAATATAGTTGTTATCAACAACCTCTATTTCAGTGCATTTAACTTTACGTATAGACTCCTCTGAACTCTTTGTTTCAGCACATGAACTTAATGTCAGTAGTACAATAATTGCTGCTAATGGTTTAGTATAAAACATTTTTCTAACATATTAATGGTTAACGATACAAAAGTATAAACTCTTTTCACAGTTATAACGTCCACTTTTCAGCAAAAAATGTTCCAAATATGGGTAAATAGTAAGATAAATAGATGCTTAACCAAAAATTATATCTAAATTTACGCTGAACTTATATATAGAGTATGGCATATCGATTAATAGAATTTAAAGGTTCACAACCTAATAGGATTGAACCTGTTCATCTAACAGAGGGGGAGTTTATGTTCTGCACCAAGGGGGTGTGCGAAGTTGTAATAGATATGAAACGCTATATTTTAAAAGAGGGGGATTTGGTTACTGTATTCTCACATAGCCTATTGCAGATAATTAGTTACAGTGAGGATGCTGAATGTATAGGGTTAGCAGTAGATATGGATATAATTTCAAAGGTACAAATAGCATCTAAAGCTAAATATCTATTACGCATTAAGGAGAATCCATCTATCAATTTATCATCCACTGAAATGGCTCATATATTGGGTATATGTGAGATGATAACCATAGTAAATCAGGATCAGGAGCACCCATTCCGCAACGAGATAGATGAGAATATCATTAAAATACTTATCTATGAGTTAGCCGCCATATATGATAAACGTAAACCTAACGAACATGAGAATAGCACACGTGATGATATTATATTTTATAATTTTATCACCATGCTATTTAATAATTTCAAAGAGAAACGTTCTATCGAAGAGTATGCTGAGATGTTACATATAACCCCCAATCATTTATCCAAAGTGATTAAGCGAGCATCGGGGCGCACCGCAACGGGGTGGATAACAGATTGTGTTATCCTAAATATCAAGTCAGCCTTACTGGAGCATGATACCCCAATTAATATTATTTCAGATGAATTTAACTTCCCTAATCCATCATTCTTTACCCAATATTTTAAGAAATACGCAGGAGTAACCCCCAAAGCCTATCGCGAACAAAATAGCCCATCTAGTAGTTAAATCCGAAGCTCCATAGTGGGATTGTATTCTCGTAGCCATACTCTATATCATCTTTGACTATGTATCCATTTGCTGCTCCCTCTAGTTGTTTAGCTCCTTTATTTTTACCACCCACTTCAAATATATTATCTCCTATGGTGAAGTCGCTGCTTTTGGCTGAGGTTACGCTGTTCATAACGCTAGTCATGGCGTAGAAAACGGTTTCACGGATATTGCCGATATTGGGATTTTCCTCTGATAGGATATATATTAGATTAGTATTTGCTAGGAATAATTTTTCGACTTTGCCTAACGCTCTGATACCTTGCGTATCATCACGTAACTGAGATATGATTCCCGCTTTCTCCAAGTAGTATATAAAATCTTTAACCACGTTGCGGTGCATATCCATACTTGCAGCTATCTTGCTAAAGTTAGGTTTAAATGGTACGCTCTGCGAGATAATATATAGCAACTGTTTTAACTTTTTAGTTGACGAGATATTCATATTCGCAAAGAATGGTATATCTATCTCTAACATTAGATTTAAAGTTTGGCGCAATCGTTGTTCATATCCTAATTCTCGGAAAAATGGATAATACCCTTTACGTAGATACTCCTTGAAATTCACCAATGGATGCTCAATTTGTGGAATCTCAACTCTGTTTGCAATAATTTCATCTAGCGAGTATGTAGGTAACGTGAGCCCTTGTGAGATATTCAAATACTCTCTAAATGATAATCCTGCCAAGTGATATATAAGAACACGACGACTTAGGTCTGCGCTCCCCTTGTAAATATCCAATATTGATGAACCTGTAAATATAACTTGTAGATTAGGAAAATGATCATACATCATCTTTAACTCCTGTGACCATGATGCATATTTATGTACTTCATCAATATATAGGTGTAATCCACCATTTTTATAGAAAGTAGCAGCTGTTTCATATAGAGTGTGGTTGCTGAAATATAAATCATCAGCATATACAAATAGAGTGCTATCGGTCGGTTCATGCAGTTTGATATGTTGTAGTAGTAGGGTGGTTTTCCCTACTCCACGTGAACCTACTATTGCTATCATGCGTGCTTTCCACTCCACTTTATCATGAAGATAACGTACAAAATCGGTGTTTGTTCCCTTTAAAATATTCTTATAAATCTCTTGTAACTGTTCCATAACTCACTAATATTTAATTACATCTGCAAATATAAACAAAAATGCTAAATAGAAAGTGCATTTTTGCAGAAAAATGCACTTTCTATTTAGCAATAATACTAGCTAATCTATTAATTAGAGCCTAACTAGTTATTCATCTGTACTTTATGTGTTGGTGGTAGCTCAGAATTTCTGTCGTTAATACTTGCTACTACTTCAGTGGCTAGTGATGCAAATGCTGTGGCAGAAACAGTGTTGTTTAGCGATACTGGCACACCTGTATCACCCCCCTCACAGATACCTGCTACTAATGGAATTTGACCTAAGAGTTTAACATCCATCTCCTCAGCTAATTTTACACAACCACCATTGCCGAAGATATAATACTTTTCATCAGGGTGAGCAACAGGAGTAAACCACGCCATATTCTCTACCAACCCTAGTATTGGCACATTAACTTTATCGCCAACGAACATGCTAATACCCTTGCGAGCATCAGCCAAGGCAACTTCTTGAGGTGTACTAATAACTACAACACCAGTAATAGCCAACACCTGCACTAGCGTCAAGTGAATATCACTAGTTCCAGGAGGCATATCAATTAGGAAATAATCCAATTCCCCCCAATTAGCATCAGTGATAAGCTGTTTAAGGGCGTTGCTTGCCATACCGCCACGCCATAGGACAGCTTTCTCCTTATCAACTAGAAATCCTATTGATAATAGCTTTACACCATATTTTTCGATAGGAGCTAGTAGGTTACGACCCTCAACCTCCTCCATATATAGTGGTTCATCCTCAACACCGAACATCTTAGGCACTGATGGACCGAAGATATCAGCATCCAACAGCCCCACCTTGTAACCCATCTTAGCCAATGAAACAGCTAGGTTAACTGCAACGGTTGATTTGCCTACACCACCTTTACCTGATGATATACCTATTATATTTTTCACCTTAGGTAGCGGATTCTCCACTTTTGGTTTTGGAGCTTGAATAGTTTTGACAGCGATATTACCCTCAATCTCAACATAGTCACCTATATATGTTTTGATAGCCATCTCAGCCGCCTTAATTATTGATTTGATAAATGGGTTAGTTGGTTTATCAAATATTATTGAGAAAGTAACTTTGTTGCCATCAATGCGCAAGTCATCCTCAATCATCTCATTAGTTACAATATCTTTCCCATTACCTGGGTAACGCACGTTGCGTAGTGCGTCAAGTATAAGATTTGGATATAATCTTTCCATAAAAATTATTATTTATCTATTTCCTCTCTTTCGTTCCCCTTTTCAGCCATCAGTTCAGGACACTGAATATAGCCGCGTGAGAAACTTCGGTAGGTATCTTCTTCAATTTCAATATCTGGTTCAATAAGTTCAGAGGTATCCGCTGGAACGAAACTAATATATTTAATGCTCAATCCACGATCCAACCACTGTTGTTCATAGAAAGTCTTTATTTGCAATATCTCCGAGTCTAATCCCGAGTGATATAAGTCAGCTGTATTAACTATGGTAGGAATACTGTTTATGCGTACCAACTCATCAGTATATGTATAAAGGAATGGGCTATCAGTCTTTAAGTGGATAATCCCCTCTGGTTTAAGCAGAGAGCGATACATCTTCAAGAACCATGAACTAGTCAAGCGTTTGCGCACCTTCTTCATCTGCGGATCAGGGAAAGTAATCCATATCTCAGATACCTCACCCTCACTGAAAAAGTTATTAATCATCTCAATATTAGTACGTATAAAGGCAACATTAGGGATACCATTCACCACAGCATCCTTAGCACCAGTCCACATCCTAGCCCCCTTAATATCTACACCTATATAGTTACAGTTAGGAAAACGTCTAGCCAACCCCACGGCATATTCCCCCTTGCCACAACCTAGTTCAAGGATAATAGGATTATCATTCTTGAAAAAATCACGACTCCATTTACCCTTCAGATGGAAAGGTTCATCACTTCCTGCTGCCCCAAATGGTGATTGGAACACATTAGGGAATGTGTCCATCTCTCTAAATTTCTTTAACTTATTCTTCCCCATAAAAATTCTTTGACCACAAAATTACAAAATTCCCCTCAATATAATTATAGTTTAGTGCTAAATTTAATATTACTCATAAAGACTACCCCCTAGGAACTCGCGTAGTAGGCTAGTTGCTGGTATCTGTTTGGGGCTTATATTGGTAAAATAGTCTAGGAATGTTAGCAAGCGGTTTGCCTCAGAGTATTCTGGGGTATCGCGTGGCACGCTGGATAGGATAGGGTATGCATAATCTTTATATGCAGCTAGCTCAAATATTAGTGATGAGTTAAACATGGCATCAGCATTCTCTTGGAATGGGAATATCCATTTCTCCTCACCACGGCGTACGCTTTGCCAACGTGCAATGGTCTGATTTGCACTAGTACCACGATATTTGTAATCACGGATAATGCGTCTAATTAAACGATTATCAGTAGTTGGTATCCAGTTATGGTCATCTATGGATAGGGTAGTTAGTGCTGATACATATACACGATATTTCATACGCTCCTCTATATGAGCTGTTAATTCAGGGTTCAGACCATGAATACCCTCAATAAGTAGTATCTCATCACTCTCTAGCTTAATGGCGTTACCATCGTTACAAATTCTACTACCTGTTTCAAAGTTAAACTTAGGGATAACAACCTGTTCACCATTAATCAGACGGTTAAGGTCGCTATTGAATAGTTCAAGATCTAGCGAATATAGCGATTCATAATCATACTCACCATATTCATCCAACGGCGTTTGCTCACGATTTACGAAATAATCATCCAGCGAAATCATCTTAGGTCGTATCAGATTAGTAACCAAATGCACCCCAATACGTTTAGTTGTAGTAGTCTTACCTGATGATGATGGACCTGCTATTAGCACCACCTTAGCACCACCATTGTGGAATCGTTTAGCTATATCCTCAGCTATGTCAGCAATCATCTTTTCATGCATAACCTCCGCTACATTTATCAGTAGTGGTGCGCGTCCTTCGGCTACAACCTTGTTAAGTTCTCCAATATTATTAATACCAATTACTTTATTAAAATCTAATTGGTCAGTAAATGCACGGTACATCTTCTCCTGTTCAATAGGAGTAGCAGCAACATTAGGGTTGTCATTATCAAATGATAATAGTAGCATCCCCTCTTTATATGGAACAAGGTCAAATTCCGATATTGCTCCCGACGATGGAGCTAACACACTATAATATGAATCAACAGTATCACCTAGTGTGTAGTAGGTCGAGTAAACGCGATGAATACACTCCAATAGTTGCACCTTATCCATAAGGTTATTCTCTCTGAAAATCTCAATAACATCCTTAGTTAATGCCTCATGACGGATAAATGGCAAATCATCCTTAACAATCTGGATCATTCGCTCCTTGATACTATTTATGTTTTCAGGTGTAATTATTACCCCCTCGCCATGTGCGATGCAGTAATGTCCCTTTGATACTGAATGTTCAATACGCAATCTACTCATTGGGAAGATATCCTTAATAGCTTTATGCAGAATCATGGATAATGAACGGGTATATACACGACGTCCAGATGGTGCAGAGCGTGGTATAAATTCAATTTGTAAAGGTGAGAAAAGCATAAAATCTAATCCCACAGTCTTATTGTTAACCTTAGCACAGATAGGCTCAAAATCTATCAAGTCTGCTATCAATCCATACAATTCGCTAATAGTACTACCCCCACCAATATAGTGGTAATTACCAGTATTCACACAATATATCTTTATCGCTCCTTTCATATCATCCACAGTTAAGTTTAAGAGTTCACAAGATAGCAATTATTTCCGAGAAACAAAAATTATTATCTTTTTAGGTAGGGTACTTGGAATGGTAGTTGGGGTGGTAATTGTGATACGTTATAAGTATTAGTTGCTACTGAGGGTAGTTCGGTAGCGGTGTCGGTTTCAAGTAATAGATGTGTGCGTGGGGTTGTGGCTAGGCTTTCGGGGTTGTGGTTGATGCCGTATGATAGGTATATGCCACGGGCTATTAGCTGCCCAGCTATGGTTGGGTTGCCACGGAATCCATGTATTATCCATGCTACCGATGGGTGTTCGCTTCGGTGTAGTTGGAGAATCTCGTTAAAGCTCTTGACTGTGTGTATTATTAGTGGTTTGCCTAGTTTTTCTGCTAAGTGGATATGGTGTCGGAACAGCTCTATCTGCTCCTCTAGTGATGCACCGCGTAGTTTGTCAATACCAGTTTCACCTATTGCTATTACGCTAGGGTGGGTGGCTAGTGTGTCTAGTTTATCTAACTGCTCAGTAGTTACACAGTGACTACTCCATGGGTGTATCCCTATTGAGTAGTAATAACCTGGCTGTGGGTCGAAATCATCTGGAGTGCTATTAACAATAGCTCTGTGACGTAAGTGGTGCGTATGAATATCCTCTATCTCCATAACTATTAAGTTTATGGGACTGGGTCATATCCGCCCTTTCCCCAAGGAGCACAACGTAATAGACGACGGATTGTTAGATAGCTCCCTTTGATAGCTCCATGTTTGCGTAACGCCTCGATGGCGTATTGGCTACATGTTGGGGTATATTTACAGCTAGGGGGTAGCATAGGGGATATGCAATATTGATAAAACCTAATAGGTAGGATTAATATGTTTATGATAACTTTTCGCATTCTTCTGTTTCACTCTTTGGGATGCTTTTCATTGCTATCTTAACAGCACGATTTAGTGAGTCGCGCATCTTCTGCTCAATAGTTGCATAATCAGCAATATTGCTATCTAGGTAAAGAAATCCTATCTCTATTGAGATATTATTCTCCTTAAGTGGAGCTAACAATTCACGATTAAGACGATACGCCTCACGTATGCGACGACGCAAAAGTACGCGATCAACTGCCTTACGTATCTTTTTTTTAGGAACAGTTATCATAAACTTAACAGGCTCAGTGCTATCAATACTCACATTCAGTACTATACGTAATGGATATTGGATAGCGGACTTCCCTGTTTGGAAAAGTCTATTTACTGCGCTACGGCTGCAAAGTTTCTCAATTTTATATAATCTGTTACCCTTCATGCGTTGATAAAAAAATACTCTTGCAAGTGTAATGAAATTTCATCATTCTTGCAAGACTATTTGATATTAATATTCCTTTAATTCTTAGTTTATCTTAGTTTGTTGATGAAAATTTCACAAATACTTTCATAAGCCTTAATAATATCGAATGAGTTCTCCTCAATCCGCAGTAATGATTGTACATCACCGACAAAATCAGGGTCAGTCAATTTCTCCTCCATATTACGAAGATACTGCTTTCGTGTTGGAGGAGTATCAACTACAAAATCCATATATTGCTGATAGCAGTAAATTATTCTTTCGGGATTGATATCAGATGATATGGCTCTGTATATATCGAATAAATCGCGTCCCTTTTTACGTTGATACAGTGCGCGAAGTTTTGTTCCTAACAGTTCATCCAGATGATATGTAGTTATCTCACACTCTCCTGAGAACCACATCGAATCAACTCTAAAAGGCTTCTTGATTAACCCCAAAACATTAAAATGCTCCTTGCAGTTTATCTCAATCTTTAGACGAATAGGCATAACGGGTGGAATTTCAGACTCCATTCTAAATACCATAGTATTATTATGTTTCTTTACTTTGGTAATTTTATTGGGTAGAAAATCAAGCACTTCACCTAAACGCTGCATAATAGGTTTTATAGGAGCTGCATTAATTTGAACTAAATCAATATCCTCGCTATATCTAGGTTGTGGCGTTAGGTATAGTTTATGTAGAGCTATACCTCCACGAAACGCCAACTCGTTAGATAGAAAATCATCACTAAATATAGCTACTAAAGCACGACATATTATTAGGTCTTGCTCTACTTGCTCATTAGTGCTCCATGGTACTTGTGTTCTCCATTGTGTTATCGATGCTCTATTTATCCTATATCATCAGGTTCTATTGTTGTGTTAATATATATCTTCCATTTCTTGTTTTTCGCTGAGTTTTTACTCCCTATTTGAGAGTTAAGAGGGATATAGTTTAATCGTCTTTGTGACTCTAATAGTCCCTTATATATTATCTCGGCATTTTCGTAATCTTCTAATATAAGATCTAAAATATAGCCTAAACGTTGTAGCGTTGAAAGTGTCGAGAATGTAAGAATATCCTCTATCTTATCATTAAAATTAATTATCTCTATCAACTCTGAAAGTATCGTTGTTGCTCTGGATAGACCCCCTATATATTGCGAATATTGGATGATATCTATAGCTGTGAGTTCGGCGTTTGAGTAGCGTATTACGCCTGTTTCTGAATTTTTAGTAAGAATATATTTTTCAGGAATCTCAGCGCGATATAACCATTTAAGTATATTCTTTTTGTTGTTAGATACGCTGGCTTTAGGTAGAATGGTGGTAACGTTAAAGCATTGTGAGCGTTGATGCGCAGCCCCTAACAATTCAGCCGCATTAAGTAATGAGATATAATATGGTTTAGCTAAATATTTCATTAGATTATCTATGTAATATACTGGGGGAACAATTCCTTTAGCCGCATACTGAACAGGCATAATTACATAGAAACCATTATAAACGCTTTTAATCACCCCTTGTGTGCTAAGGCGATATAGTTCGTTTCTAATAATCTGTTCTGAATCATCACAAAACGCATTAATGATAATCTCAACACTAAATGTTGAGATTCCATGTATCTCTCTATCTCTTATCCACTCTCTTATTGTCATGATATAATGCTAATAATAGTGCAAATATAATCGTTTTTTCATTATATATGCACTATTATTAGCATTAATTTCTAAAAAAATACTTTTGCAAGTGTAATGAAATTTCATCATTCTTGCAAGAGTATCTGTTATTATCTACCTGCTTAAGCTCTATTTTTTGTTGTTTGCTTTCAAATAGTTTTCTATTGCAGCGGTCATAGATGGAGCTGCTGGGGTTGGTGCTTGGATATCTAGGCGTAAGCCTGCATCTGTTACCTGTTTAGCTGTTGTCGCTCCTAATGTACCAATAGCTACCTCTTTCTGGTCAAAATTAGGGAAGTTCTTTACTAATGAATCTACTCCTGCTGGCGAGAAGAATATTAACATATCATAGTCAAATGCTTCATCCGCAGTAAAATCATTACTAACTGTGCGGAACATTACCGCTTTAGTGTAGTCGATTTTATTCTTATCAAGTATTGACTCCTTATCTTTATGCACATCTGAAACAGGGAAGATGAATTTCTCCTTTGAATGTTTGTTTAAAGATGGTAGTAAGTCATCTAATTTGCCAGATTTTCCGAAGAAAACTTTGCGCTTACGATATACGATATATTTTTGGAGATATAGTGCTATCGACTCGGTAGTACAGAAATATCGCATTGTATCAGGTACGGTGTAGCGTATCTCTTGGCAGATTCTAAAGAAGTGATCAATGGCAGTTCTTGCAGTGAAAATTACGGCTGTAAATTCTGGGATTGAAACCTTAGATTGTCTAAATTCTTTAGACTCTAAACCCTCTACTTTTATGAAAGGTCTGAACACTATCTCTACGCCATACTTTTCTGCAATATCGAAATATGGAGACTTTTCCGATGTTGGTTTTGGTTGCGAAACGAGAATTTTTTTGATCTTGCTCATAAATATTATTAAAAGATATAGAACCTATTTAGCTGAAACATACCTATATAGAAATTAAATATAGGAATTATTTCGACGGTGCAAAGATACAAAATAAAAAAGAATAAATAATACACATTTGTAAAAAATATTCTCCATATTTTTATGTAGAAAATTATGTTGGAAATAAAATAAAAAATAGCTGAAATTATAAGCATAATTTCAATCAAATTAGGGTTAAGCACCATTACTATGATAGGTACTATTAACAATAACCCTAGCAATTTCTGTGATGCTATTAGTCCACTTAGTGCTAATTGTGTAGAGGCTCTATCACTAAATATATACCATACCAGTTGTATTAGTAAAATGCGGAATAACAGAAATATCCCTGCGTATATAGTTAAAGAGATAATAGTATTTAATGAGTAGTTTATAGGTACGCTACCCCATTTAGTTAGACCGAAATATAGCAAAAGCCCTTGTGTTACAATAGATGTTAAAACAAAAAAAATGTTAATATATGAATCGTATATAGATTTTACTTCATAGTCGGTTCTTCTTCTTCGTACTGAGAATAGATTTAGCAATATTTTATTGAAAATCTGACTACCTCTATTTAGTGATAGAGATAAAAATATAAATAACAATATAATAATAGGTGTCACAAATGAATCGTTAAGTGGTATTTGCTCGTAGCTATTACCATCGTATCGTTCCATTGGTGGGTGCAACGTAACTAATGAGTCTAACTGCACAGTTATCTCATCAGCTGTAGTATCCCAATTATTATATGTTGCTGTCAAGCTCATTTATATTTATCCCCCTCTGTGACGAAATCCTCAACGTTGTAGTTTAGCAATATATCTATTGCCTCCTCTGGAGTATTAGCCACCTCCCATAGTTTGGCATCGCTCTTGCGCATTAATGATTGACTGATTGCATTCTCAAATAGAGCTATCAGTGGGTCAAAGAATCCTCCGATATTAACTATAACGATAGGTTTATGGTATAACCCAAGTTGTCGCCAACAGATAATCTCCATTAGCTCCTCGATAGTGCCTACACCCCCTGGTAGTGCTATTGTTGCATCTGAATTGTTATTCATATACTGTTTGCGTGAGTGCATATCGTCGGTTATAACCTCCTCGCTAAGGTTAGGGTGTTTCCAATTATTATCAACCATAAATTGTGGAATAACCCCAATAACGTGTCCACCCTCAGCCAATGCGCCATCAGTAACAGCCGCCATTAAGCCTGAAACGCCAGCACCGCATATACAGCCTATCCCACGTTTAGCCAATTCACCCCCTAGCTGATATGCCGCATCTATATATAGTTGTGGCGTATTAGGGCTTGATGCACAGAAAATTGTTATCTGTTTATATTTATTTGCGGTAGTAATCATTTAGCCTCCCCCCCCCTTATACCATCTAAT
>JAWXTT010000003.1:0-54361 GCA_044433325.1 Bacteroidales bacterium | reverse complement strand
GTCGATAATAGCAACCCTGGTGCAGATCGCTGGTATCACGGTTCAGGCATCTATCGTGATGTTCATATACTCAAAACCAACTATGTACACTTCAAACACAACGGAGGTATTTTTGTTAAAACACCAGTGGCTGAAGAAACAATGGCGGTAGTTGATGTCAACTATGAAATTTTAGGAACATTCTTTACCGATGCCGAAATCCCGCGCTTTAAGAAAAACCAGTGGATCAGATACGATCGCAAATGGAAAAACGAACCTCAAGATCACCTATGTATTATCCGTTCGATAATTTATGACCAAGATGGCAAAGAAGTAGGCAGATGTGAAGATAAGCACACTATACGTAACTACGATGTCGATTATACAGCATCGCAAAAAATCACTTTCGAGAACCCTTCAAGATGGAGTGCCGAGTCTCCATATCTCTACACCCTAAAGAGTGAAATTGAGTTTGATGGTAAGATATTGGATGATGTTATAACTGATTTTGGAGTACGTAAGGTTGAATATATCAAAGATGCTGGCATGTTTGTAAATGGCGTGGAGACCAAACTATATGGTGTTTGCTTGCATCACGACGCAGGAAGCCTTGGAGCTGCGGTTCCCGAGAAGTCACTTCGCTATCGTCTCGAAAAGCTCAAAGAGATGGGTTGCAATGCAATTCGTACAGCTCATAACCCCTTCTCTCCGACATTCTACAAACTTTGTGATGAGATAGGATTCTACGTAATGGACGAAGCCTTCGACGAGTGGACTTGCGGCTGGGCAGTTAACTGGACAGAAAACCCAACAGGCAAAGCGATGAATGGCTATAACCACCTCTACGAGCAGTGGTGGCGAACAGATTTGGCTGATATGATTAGACGTGACCGCAATCACCCCTCTGTAATTATGTATGGAATCGGTAACGAAATACCTGATTTTAGACACCTTGCATCAGCAGGAGATAGAGCCAAGGAGATGGTAGAATTGTGCCATGATATAGATCCAACACGTTACGTTTCGACTGGTGATAATGGTGTAAAACGCTCAATGAAGCATGGTGTTACAGATCACCTCGATATTATTGGTGTAAATTATGTCGAGCGTGATTATGGCCAAGAACTACTATTTGATGGGCTACATGCAGACCGCCCCGACGTTTTGACATTTGGTAGCGAAGTTAGTAAGGAGCTATTTTACTTTCTTGCAGTCAGAGATAAACCCTATGTGATTGGTAGTTTTATCTGGACAGGTGTAGATTACTTGGGAGAAACAAAGGATGTCAATCGTAGAGGTTGGAACACCTCGCTACTAGATCTGACGCTTAGTAAACGTGCCGATGGTGCTCTCTTTGAAGTATGTTGGAGCAAAGAACCAAAAACTTTTATCACAACATCAAAATTTTCAGCCTCAACACCACCTCAAAAAGAAACATTTAGCGAAGCTGGCGAGTTGATTGTAACCGAGGTAGAGAAACTATTCACTTGGAACTACCAATCACGTGAGAATATATTTGTGATTGTGTATAGCAACTGCGATGAGGTTGAACTCAAAATTAATGGAAAATCATTAGGTCGAAAGAGTGTAGATTCTAACGCCTATTACGCTGAGTTTGAAACAACATATAAGAGCGGAAAGGTAGAAGCCATTGGTTATAAAGCAGGCAAAAAAGTGAGTCGCGATCAACTACTTACAACCTCCTCGCCAACCAAGATTGTAGCAAATTCAGTGTATGGCAATTTGAAGCGTGATGGAAAAGATGTTGCCATTATCGAAGTCAATATTACTGATAAAAAAGGCGTAAGAGTTCCCGAGGCTTGCAATTCGATAAAAGTTGAAGTTGAGGGGGGAGCACGACTTCTTGGAGTTGATTCTCCTAATCTATTCTACAAGGGACTATTTACATCATCTGAGCGAGAGTCTGAAAATGGTAAATTGCTAGTAACAATCCAGTCAAATGGAGAACCTTTACCTACAAAAGTTACCCTTAGCTCTCCAAATTTGGAGAGTTGTATTATTGAACTGTAAAACAAAAAATATAAATTATGAAGAAGGAGATAATATTAAGTGCGGCGGCATTGCCAGCAGTCATTGGAGCTGTGTCGTGTAGCAACTCAGCCCAAACCGCTGAGAAACAACCAAACGTGATAGTGATTTTGGCAGACGACCTAGGTTATGGAGATATGAGTGTTTACGGAGCAACGGCAATTTCGACACCAAATCTCGACAAACTAGCCAATGCAGGTGTTCGTTTTACTGACGCCCACGCAACTTCGGCAACCTCGACACCAAGTCGCTATGCACTCTTAACTGGTGTTTACCCATGGAAGAACAAAAATGCTAAAATCTTAGCAGGTGATGCTCCTCTGCTTATCGACACCGAACAATACACAATGGCCGATATGTTTAAATCAGCAGGTTACTCGACAGGCGCAATCGGCAAATGGCACTTGGGAATGGGTGCTGGCAACCCTAATTGGAATGAGCAGGTATCACCAGGAGCCAATGATATAGGGTTCGACTACTCTTGCCTTATTGCAGCAACTAACGATCGAGTACCAACGGTCTATGTGGAAAATGGTAACGTAGTAGGTTTAGATCCTACTGACCCAATAGAGGTAAGCTATAAGCACAATTTCGATGGAGAACCAACTGCCCTTACAAATCCTGAGATGCTCAAAATGGAATGGGCTCATGGCCACAATAACTCAATTGTCAATGGAATCCCACGTATAGGATATATGAAAGGAGGCGAAGCTGCCAAGTGGGTAGATGAGGATATGGCTGACTACTTTGTGGATAAGGTAGCTACATTCATCAACGAGAATCGTGATGAACCATTCTTCCTTTATTACGGACTTCATCAGCCTCATGTGCCACGTGCACCACACTCACGTTTTGTAGGATCTACAGATCTTGGAGCTCGTGGAGATGCCGTAGTTGAGGCCGATTGGTGCGTAGGTGAATTAATTAAGAATCTTGAGAAACAGGGGATTTTGGAAAATACAATCATTATATTTTCCAGTGATAATGGACCTGTACTCAACGACGGTTATAAAGATGGTGCAAAAGAGTCGTTAGCTCTACACAACCCACTTGGTGAGATTCGTGGCGGAAAATACAGTCTCTTTGATGGTGGTACTAGAGTTCCATTCTTTATCTATTGGAAAAATCATATTAGCCCCAAAGTGACAGATGCATTGGCTTCTCAACTAGACTTGATGGCTTCGCTCTCATCGCTAATAGGTCAAGATATTCCTGAAGAGCTTGATAGTGAAAATTACTTAGATATGTTCCTTGGTAACAGCGACAAGGGACGTGACAATATGGTTGTTGAAGCAGGTGGTAGATTGGCCTATCGTAAAGGTGGATATGCAATGGTGCCACCATACAGAGGAGCAGAGCGCAATGAAACAGGTAACGAAATTGGTTCGCTCAAAGATTTTGCTCTTTATGACCTCAATGCTGACTTAGCTCAGGTAAAAGATATTGCACCTGAAAACAAGGAATTGTTAGAAGAGATAAAATCTGAGTTTATCGAGTTGACTAAAGGATACTATAATCCAAAATCTAAACCTATCATCTTGGAATAGTAGAATTCTAGAAAGATTAAAAAATAAATTCCCCATTAATGCACCTTGACATTAGTGGGGAATTTTATTAAGTTGGAATAATTTATCTCTATCTAACTACACGTCCAGAGGTAGATCCGCCCATAAGAGAAAGGACTTCATCGAGAGAAACATAGTTGAAGTCACCTTCAATAGAGTGACACAGACAAGATGATGCAACCGCAAAACGAATTGCCACACTTGGTTCACACAGAGAGTCGCTATTGAGCGCATATACCAAACCTGCACCAAATGAATCTCCACCACCTACACGGTCTATGATATTCTTGATCTCGTACGGTGTATATTCTCCTTTATCGTTTAGCGGAGCAAAGTGAGGTGTATTACTTGCTACATCATATAGCATTGCTCCCCAATTATTATGCGTAGCCGATATTGACTCACGAAGAGTGATAGCTACTTTTGATATATTTGGGAATAGTTTAACTGCCTCACAAGCAACCTCAACATAGCGGTTTGCATCAATCACACCACTAAGAACATCGCTACCTTCTATACCTAGAACATCAGCCATATCCTCCTCATTGGCAATTACCACATCTACATATGGCAATAGACCACTCATGATCTCTTTAGCCAATTCTGTAGCTGATTGTGCTTGACCCCACTGCCACAATTTTTTGCGAAAGTTAAGATCACATGAAACTGTTAGCCCTGCTGCCTTAGCAGCCTTAACAGCTATAAGAGAGGCTTCAGCTGCAACCTTAGATAGTGATGGAGTAATACCGGTGAAGTGGAACCAATCTGCACCGTCAAAAATTGTACTCCAATCGTATGTTGAACCATCGACCATCGATACAGAAGAGTATTCACGATCATATACTACTCGGCTTGGACGTTGGTTGGCACCTTTCTCGACAAAGTAAAGCCCCATGCGACCAACTTTTGACTTGTTGATATGATCTACATTAACTTTTAATCCACGAAGAGTGTTAATACAAGCGTCAGTTATATCATTGTCGGGTAGCGAAGTGACAAATGTTGCATCTCCTCCTAACATTGCGATAGAAGCTGACACATTAGCCTCAGCTCCTGCAAATGTTAAATTTTGCTTACCAGGCATAGATTGTTTAAAGCGTAGGTTATTATCTGGACATATACGTCCCATTATTTCGCCAAATGTTACAATTTTTTTCATGATGATATTTAATATTATAAGTTGTTAATTAGCTCTCTTACCTTACGTGCATTATCCTCGATTTTGTTCCATTCTTTATTCTCTATCAAGTGTCGTTTTGCGATCCACGATCCACCGATAGCAGTAATAAGATCGGATGAAAGATACTCCACAGCATTATCTTGGCTTATACCTCCAAGTGGGATAAATTTAAGACCCAGATAGCGATATGGAGCAACCATATTGTTAAGGTGTTTTATTCCACCCAAAGTATCAGCAGGGAAGTATTTCATCACTCGACAGCCAAATTTAAGAGCCATTTCTATATCTGACGGAGTTGCAATACCGGGTGCAAATTGAACCCCAGCCTCTAAGCATGCAGCCATTATTTCTGCATTACAACCTGGTGCTACTGCGAAATCTACACCTATGTTTGCAATTGATTCAACTTGCTCCTTGGTTATCACTGTTCCAACTCCCAAAATAATTTCAGGAGCCTGCTCCTTAACGATCTTGATAGCTTCTAGTGCACCAGGAGTACGTAGTGCAAGTTCGATTGTGTCAACACCACCACGCTGCAATGCTCTAACGCATGGTATTGCATCGTTTGGGTCATTAATTTCCAATACAGCGATAACTTTCGACTCGGCGATCTTCGCTGCGACTGTTTCATTTAAAATAGACATAACATAATATTTTTAAGTAGTTATTAGTTTTTCATTATCTTATATATCAATATATTACTACAGTTTTAGATGCTAATATGGTGATAAATATGTTGCTGTAAATCATTAATTGCAACTAACTTTAGGTGTGTACTTAAGCACTTCTACAACTTATTATATAATATATTGAAGTTGCATTTATGATATAAATCACCAAATTTGTCAGACATCGTACAAATGTATATGTTTTTTTGCTTAGTCACAAATTTTTTAGAGACAAAATACATAATTAAAGAAAAGTTTATTACTATTGGGTCAATAAACAATGAATTTAACGACAAAGTATTGAAAGACTTGACTTTGCACCCAGTGGTGTTTTTGTATTGCTATCCATCTCAATGATTAACAAACTTGTACCTTCACTCAGAAAGTTTATGAAACTACACTCTAACAAGGTGTGTCTGCTGTTTGATGAGTCTGATGAGATTACAAACCCAACAGCTAAACGAACACGAGATATTCTCAATGTCTTTCGTAGAGCTAAATTTAAATTACTGGCAACTGGTACAACTACGAGAAATACGATAAATGAACTTTACTCACAATTTGAGCTGCTATATAATAACTCAGCAAACCTAATATGTCAATGTAGTAGATCATATTATCTTAACAAGGAGCTGGATGTAAAGTGGAAAGATAACGATTACTTCGGGAAACCGTTTCCTGCACGTGGTGGAGCTAATCTCTTTAAGTCTTGTTTCTCTCCAGGTAAAGCATCTGTATTCGGTATAGATAGCTATTTGATTTTTTTATACACCCCAAAGGTAAATAATTACTAGGAGAATTCCTAATTTCAGTAAAATTCTTAGAAATTGAGATAAAAACGTTACGTTTTGCATAGTTAGTTGAATTAAAACAGTATAAGTGTGCAAAAAATCACTATATTTGCGATGAGAAATTATTTTTTTTACTATGGATGGTTTAAGGGATTTTGGGGTTATACCTATTGATTATGCTCTTTTGGGTTCGATTTTATCTGAGTATCGCTCGCCTCGTAATAAGGTGGCTGCTATGGAGAGGTCGGGTGATTTAGTGCGTTTAAAGCGTGGTTTATATGTTGTATCTCCTAAGGTCTCAGGTAGAATTATTTCGTCGGAACTTATCGCAAACCATATATATGGACCATCTTATTTATCAATGGAGAGTGCTTTGAGGTATTATGGTTTGATACCTGAGAGTGTATATGCTCTTCGTTCTATGACATTAAAGAGGTCTAAGGCTTTTGAAAATCAAATAGGGAGATTTGATTATACATTTTGCCCTGCTGATTATTACTCAATAGGAATATGTCAACACTCTTACAATGATTATACTTTTTTAATTGCATCAGCTGAAAAGGCTCTTTGTGATTTGATAAACTATACTCCTCTACTAAATCCTAGGTTTGTAAAGTCTATGAGTCAGTTTTTGGAGGAGGATCTCCGTTTAGATATGGATGAGTTCTACAAGATGGATGTAGCCATATTTAGAGATTGTGCTAGGGTAAGTAAGAAAAGACAAGATATTAATAACTTAATAAAACTACTGGAAAGATGAGCCTATTTGACCAAATGCTATCAAGATATGAGATAATAACTGAGAATGACTTGCGCAATGCTACTCACGAAATAATGCAAGAGGTGGCTTTGGCTGGATTATATCGTGGCGGTTTTTTTGATAAAGCTGCTTTTTATGGCGGTACTTGTTTGAGGATTTTTCATAAGTTAAATAGATTTTCTGAGGATATGGATTTCTCTCTTGTGTCAAAGGGTGGAGATTTTAGTTTAGAGGATTACTTCCCATCTATTATTACAGAGTTTGAAGCGGTTGGACGTGATGTTGAAATTACAAAGAAGAGTAAAAGTACATTTACTAATATTGAATCAGCATTTCTAAAGGATGATACAGCTAGCTATGACATTGCTTTTAGCTCAAATAAGAGGACAAAAATTAAGATTGAGGTTGATGTGAATCCTCCTTTGAATTTTGAAACTGAGCAGAAGTTATTGCTCCATCCATTTTCATTTATGACAAGATGTTTTACTCTTTCAGATTTATATGCAGGAAAGATGCATGCTTTATGTTTTAGAAACTGGAAAAGTAGGGTTAAAGGTAGGGATTGGTATGATTTTGAATGGTATGTTAGGAGAGGTGTAAAGTTGAATTTTAATCATCTTCAGGAGCGTATCCGTGAGTTTAATGGTATAGAAATGACTAAAGATGCATTTATTCTACAACTCAAAGAACGTTTATCTAAAACTGATATTAACTCGGTTAAACGAGATATAGAACCATTCCTAAAAGATTCAAAAGAGCTAGAGATATACTCTAATGACTATTTTGTGCAATTGGCTGATATGATTCGGTTTGGGTGATTTTGAGTAATATTTTTATTAATATTGTTATAATTATAACAATATATCGGTTAATTCAGTTATATTTGTATTGGGTAACTAATTTACCTAAAAAAGGGGTAGTAGTAACTTAATGGGGTTGAGTATTAAAGGGGCTGACAGTGAGGCTGGTTTTAATACCGTTCCCCTAAAATAAACATTTCGATATGGTAAAGAGAAAAAAGGAATCGAAAATTGATAAGAGTGAGATTATAGAGAATATAATCAAATTCTTTAAGGAGGATGGTAACATTTCTACCTATAATTATAAGCAGATAGCGGAATCGCTATCACATGAAACGCCTGAGTCTAGGGCTATGGTTGAGGATATTCTTGAGGAATTATCTAGTGAAAGTATGATTAAGGAGGTTACTCCTGGTAGATATAGAGCGGTTGAGCGTGGTAACTTCTCAACTGGGGTGTTTGTACGTCGCTCTAATGGTAAGAATAGTGTAATCGTTGATGATACGCAGGAGGTGATTTTTGTGGCTGAACGTAATTCACGTCATGCACTTAATGGTGATAAGGTGCGCGTTAGTATCAGTGCTAAACGTAAAGGTTACGACCCTGAAGCTCGGGTGCAGGAGATAACTGAGAAGAAGGAGCAATCTTTTATTGGGACGTTACGTGTGCAGAAAAATTTTGCTCACCTTGTTACTGATAGTAAGTTTCTTGCTACTGATATCTTTATCCCTATTGATAGCTTAAATGGTGGCGAAACGGGGGATAAAGCTCTTGTGAAAATTATTGAATGGCCTGAAAATGCTAATAGCCCTATTGGTGAGGTAATAGATATTCTAGGGAAAACAGGTGAAAATAATGCTGAGATTCATGCTATCCTGGCTGAGTTTGGTTTACCTTATAAATATCCTAAGAATGTGGAGACTGCTGCTGATAAGATTACAGCTGGTATTACCCCTGAGGAGATAGCTTGTCGATTAGATATGCGTAAGGTTACTACATTGACTATTGACCCTAAGGATGCTAAGGATTTTGACGATGCTTTATCTATCCGCCGACTACCTAATGGTAATTGGGAGATTGGTGTGCATATTGCGGATGTTACGCACTATGTTACCCCTAAATCTATAATTGAACGTGAGGCTAAGGAGCGTGCTACTTCGGTGTATCTGGTGGATAGGGTTGTTCCTATGTTGCCTGAGCATTTGAGTAATGGAATATGCTCATTACGTCCTAATGAGGAGAAACTTACATATTCATGTATCTTTGAACTTGATGAGGATGCTGTTATGCACAACCAACGTATCTGTCGTACAGTTATCGAGAGTGATAGACGCTTTACATACGAGGAGGCGCAGGAGCGCATAGAAACGGGTGAAGGGGATTACGCTGCTGAAATCTTACAGATGGATAAGATGGCTAAGATTTTGCGTAATCGTCGTTTTGAAAATGGAGCTGTTGAGTTTGACCGTGCCGAGGTGCGCTTTGATATAGATGACAATGGTCATCCTCTTGGAGTTTACTTTAAGGTGGCTAAGGATTCAAATAAATTGGTTGAGGAGTTTATGTTGCTTGCCAATAAAACGGTTGCTGAATTTATAGGAAAGGTTACTGGTCGTGGTAAAAAAGCTAAAACTTTTGTCTATCGTGTGCATGATGAGCCAGATCCTGAGAAATTGGCTAACTTCTCAAATATAGCTAGCGGTTTTGGGCATAGACTTAGAATTACTGGTAAAGATTGGGAGGTAAATAAATCTATCAATGAGTTGTTGAAGAATATCAAAAATAGAGCTGAGGAGAATCTATTATCAACACTTGCTATCCGCTCAATGGCTAAAGCTACATATACTACTGATAATGTAGGGCATTATGGTTTGGCTTTTGAATATTACACTCACTTCACATCGCCTATTCGTCGTTATCCTGATATGATGGTTCATAGATTATTGACTAAGTATCTGGAGGGTGGTCGTTCAGCTAATCAGGCTGAGATTGAGGATATGTGTAAACACTCATCACAGATGGAGAATCTAGCCGCTAGTGCTGAACGTGCTTCAATAAAATATAAGCAAGTTGAATATATGCGTGACCGCATGGGCGAGGTTTACGCTGGGGTAATCTCAGGGGTGACCGAGTGGGGTATATATGTTGAACTTGAGGAGAATAAATGTGAGGGTCTTGTCCCAGTGCGTGATTTGGCTGATGATTACTATGAGTTGGACGAGAAGAATTATTGGCTAGTTGGTCGTCGCACTGGTAGTAAATATCGCTTAGGTGACAAGGTTAATGTTAAGGTGGCAAGGGCTGATTTATTCAAAAAACAACTAGATTTTGTTATAGATGGACAGGAGCCTGCCGAGCGTAGCGTAAGAAATAGAGAGAGCCGTGAGAGTAATAATTCTAAGCCTCGCAAGGGTGGCAATGGAGGTAAACGTAGCTCAGTAGCTAAACCTTCAAAATCTAAAAAAGGGAAAAAACAAACAAAGCGTAAATAGCATATACCCACAATAAGGTAGAAATATATCTAAAGGCTGTGAAATTGATTCAATAATTAATTAGAAAAATTCGCCATTGCTATTGTGGGTGTAAGTAATTAGAGGTATTTTTGCAAAAAATAATATAATAACTAATATTAATAATTAAATTCAAACTACTATGTGGTTATCAAACTCTTCCGTAGGTAGAAAGGTCGTAATGTCAGTTACAGGTCTTTTCCTAATCCTATTTGTAACCTTTCATGTGCTTATGAATGCAGTGGCATTAATCTCTCCAGAGGGGTATAATGCTGTATGTCACTTCTTAGGTGCTAATTGGTATGCATTAATTGCTACTGTTATCTTAGCAGCTGGCTTTGTGGTCCATATTCTTTTATCTTTTGTAATTTCGTTGCAAAATAGAAAAGCACGTGGAAATGATAAGTATGACGTAAACAAAAAACCTAAATCAGTTGAGTGGGCTTCTCAAAATATGCTGGTTTTAGGTATTATCGTTGTTTGCTTTATGGTAGTTCACCTAATTCAATTCTGGTACAAAATGCAATGGCAAGAGCTGATGGGTACTGAGTACAACGGTATTCACCCTGCTGATGGTATGGCATTCATTTACCTAGCGTTTAAAGATTGGTGGACATTAGTAATTTACCTAATCGGTTTCGGTGCATTATGGTTCCATATGTCACACGGATTCTGGAGTGCATTTCACTCAATGGGTATCAATAACAATATCTGGATGAGTAGATTACGTAAAATTTCAATGGGTTGGGCTACTGTAGTATGCTTACTATTTGCTGTTGAAGCTGTAGTATTCACAGTTCAAGCTAACTGCCCTGATTGTTGTCCTGTTAAAACAGAAGCTCCTGCTTGTCAAAAGGGTGCTAAAAAGGATTGCGATAAGAAGAAAGATTGCGCTAAAGCTGACGCTTGTTGCCCTGATAAAAAAGTGGCATGTAAAGCTGAGTGCGAATAAGCAATTCATCCGTGAGATTTTTCAGAAAATAATTAATGAACCTCAAAAGATATTGAGATGAAAGAGAATAAAAATATAGTATTGGACGCTAAGATTCCACAAGGTCCAATAGCAGAAAAGTGGACAAATTATAAAGCTCACCAAAAACTAGTTAATCCTGCTAACAAACGTCGTTTAGATATTATCGTCGTAGGTACTGGTCTAGCAGGTGCATCAGCTGCTGCATCATTGGGTGAGATGGGATTCAATGTATTAAACTTTTGTATCCAAGATTCACCACGTCGTGCGCACTCAATTGCTGCACAAGGTGGTATCAATGCTGCTAAAAATTACCAAAACGATGGTGACTCAATTTACCGTCTATTCTATGATACAGTTAAAGGTGGTGACTACCGCGCTCGTGAATCTAACGTATTCCGTTTAGCTGAAGTATCAAATGATATTATTGACCAATGTGTTGCACAAGGTGTACCTTTTGCACGTGAATATGGTGGTTTACTTGATAACCGTTCATTCGGTGGTGCTCAAGTATCACGTACATTCTACGCACGTGGTCAAACTGGACAACAACTTCTATTAGGTGCTTACTCATCACTTAACCGTCAAATCCAATTAGGTAAAGTGAAAAGCTACAACCGTTACGAAATGCAAGATGTAGTAATGATTGATGGCAAAGCACGCGGTATTATAGCACGTAACCTAGTTGATGGTAAACTAGAACGTTTCGCGGCTCACGCCGTAGTAATAGCTACTGGTGGTTACGGTAACGTTTACTTCCTATCAACAAATGCAATGGCATGTAACGGTTCAGCTGCAATGGCTTGTTACCGTAAAGGTGCAATGTTTGCTAACCCTGCTTACGTACAAATTCACCCAACATGTATCCCTGTTCATGGTGACAAGCAATCTAAATTAACTCTGATGTCTGAATCATTACGTAATGATGGTCGTATCTGGGTACCAAAAAAATTAGAGGATGCTAAGAAACTTCAAGAGGGTAAAATCCAAGGTCGTGATATCAAAGAGGAGGATCGTGACTATTACCTAGAGCGTCGTTACCCTGCATTCGGTAACCTAGTTCCACGTGACGTTGCTTCACGTGCGGCTAAGGAACGTTGCGATAAAGGTTTCGGTGTAAACAATACAGGTCTTGCTGTATATCTAGACTTTAGTGATGCTATTGAACGCTTAGGCGAAGATGTAGTAAAAGCACGTTATGGTAACCTATTCGATATGTACGAAGAGATTACAGACGTTAGCCCATACGAAAACCCAATGATGATTTATCCTGCTATCCACTACACAATGGGTGGTATCTGGGTTGACTATGAATTACAAACTACTGTTAAGGGATTGTTCGCTATTGGTGAGTGTAACTTCTCAGACCACGGTGCTAACCGTCTAGGTGCATCTGCATTGATGCAAGGTTTGGCTGATGGTTACTTTATCCTACCTTACACAATCCAGAACTACCTTTCTGATCAAATCTCAGTGCCACGTTTCAAAACTGATGCTCCTGAGTTTGCACAAACTGAGAAAGAGGTACAAGCTCGTATCGACAAGCTAATGGCTATTCAAGGTAAAGAATCAGTTGATTCAATCCATAAGAAATTCGGTCGCTTGATGTGGGATTATATCGGTATGGCTCGTACAGCTGGAGGTTTAAAAGAGGCTATCGCTAAGATTAAAGATATCCGTAAAGAATTTGACACTAACCTATTTATCCCTGGAGATAAAGAGGGTACTATGAATATAGAGCTTGAAAAAGCAATTCGTTTGAATGACTATATCACTCTAGGTGAGTTAATGGCTTACGATGCACTTAACCGTGAAGAGAGTTGTGGTGGTCACTTCCGTGAAGAACACCAAACTGAAGAGGGTGAAGCTAAACGTAACGACAAAGATTACTTCTACGTTTCATGTTGGGATTATCCTGGTAATGATGCTGATGCACCAACTCTTATCAAAGAGAAACTAGAATATGAAGCTATCAAGGTTCAAACTCGTAATTACAAAGCTTAGTTAACGATTAAAAGAAAAAACAAAATGGAAAAAAATATAAGTTTTAAGCTGAAGATATGGCGTCAAAAAAGCCCTAAAGCTCAAGGTGCTTTTGAAACATATGAAATGAAAGATATCTCAGGTGATACATCTTTCTTAGAAATGCTTGATATGCTAAATGAGCAATTAGTTAACGAGGGTAAAGTACCAGTAGCTTTCGACCATGACTGTCGTGAAGGTATCTGTGGTATGTGTTCACTTTATGTAAATGGACACCCACATGGACCAGCAACAGGTGCAACAACTTGCCAATTATATATGCGTCGTTTTAGCGATGGTGAAACTATCACTGTTGAGCCTTGGCGTTCTGCTGCATTCCCAGTAATTTGTGACTTGATAGTTGACCGTAACGCTTTTGATAAAATTCAACAAGCAGGTGGTTATACATCAATCAACTGTGGAGGTGCGCAAGATGCTAACGCATTACCTATCCCACGTGATGATGCTGAAGAGGCAATGGATGCAGCAGCTTGTGTAGGTTGTGGTGCATGTGTTGCAGCATGTAAGAATGGTTCAGCTATGCTATTCGTTTCAGCTAAAGTTAGCCAATTCGCAGTACTTCCTCAAGGTAAAGTTGAGGCAGCTAAACGTGTTCGCGCAATGGTAAGCAAGATGGATGAACTAGGTTTCGGTAACTGTACTAACACAGGAGCTTGTGCTGCTGAATGTCCTAAAAACATCTCATTAAGCAACATCGCACGCATGAACCGCGAATTTATCTGCGCTAAACTAGCTGAGTAATAATTTGCACGAGTGTAGAATCGTTACTTAACGTTTCTGCGTATAATAAATGATAGAGGGAGGTATCGCTAAGATATCACCCTCTATCTTTTTTTCTTTACGCTAGTCATATATAGTTCACTTTTATTTACATATAGTTATGATCGTCTAAATAAATTTATTAAAATTATTGATAGAATAACAACTAAACGAGCGTAAATTTTACATCACCTATTTTGGTAGAAGTAATGGGGGGTTTGATAGAAACTATTTTTGTGGGGATTCACTTAGGTCTATATTTGTATTGCACTTATTAAAAGAAATAAATACACATAGATAGACAAAAGGTCAGAATCATGTTTTTAGAAAAGGTAATATATAAATTCAAGGGTATCTCTTTATCTGAGATGGATGCGGTTAAACTAATGAATCGTTCTGACCGTAAATATTGGTTTAACGTAGCATCCCTAGCCGAACTTTTAGCAGATGTAATAGATGATTACTATCTGCTAGAGGTTGACGGTGAACGTAACCTGCCATACGCTACTACCTATTACGATACGCAGGAGGAGATAATGTATAATAACCATCATCGAGGTAAGCTAAATAGATACAAGATACGCCGTCGTAATTATCAAGCTACTAAGAGTAGTTTCCTTGAGGTTAAGTTTAAAAACAACAAGGGTCGTACTGTTAAGGTGCGCAAAAGTTCAGATTATGCTCAGAGTGATTTCTCCCTTTCTGATAGTGAATTTATCACTAATAACACTCCATATAAAACTATTGAGCTGAAGCAGGTATTGGATAATAGATTTAATAGATTAATGCTAGTGAGTAAGGAGATGAATGAACGTTGCACCATAGATACTGAGTTGAGATTTATTAGTAATGGTCAGCAGGTGGGCTTAGATTCACTAGTGGTTCTGGAGGTAAAGACTAATGGTCGTAGTAAATCGCATATTATTGATGCACTTAATCAACATCGTATTAAGCCATCAGGGTTTAGTAAATATTGTGTAGGGCGTAGTATCACTGATGATACACTGAAAATAAATAACTTTAAACGTAAACATAGAGATATAAATAAAATAACTAAAATAGTGGTATAGTATGATTTTAAACACATTATTATTAAAGGCGGCAAAAGACCCATCGGTATGGGAGGTGATTGAGAGTGTTAAATTCTTAGATATTCGTTTAATTGATTTTGAAGATTTAGCAGAACTACTTTTCAGATTTCTCGTAAATACCTTTTTCTTATTTATCATAGTACGTAATGTTTATCTTAAACATAGCACGCGTAGAACATTTACCTTTAGCTATATTGCTATGGGTACATTGGTATTCTTGCTATGTTTCTTGCTTAACAATGTTAAGTTGGAGCTGGGGTTTGCTCTTGGGCTATTCGCAATATTTGGGATAATACGCTATCGTACTGATGCTATCCCATTTAAGCAGATGACTTATCTGTTTGTGATTATTGGTATTTCGGTGATGAATGCTTTAGCTAATAAGAAGGTTAGTTATGCCGAGTTGTTATTTACTAATCTAGCAATCTTTGCAGGGCTTTGGCTATTGGAACGCTATTTGAGCTTTAAGCAGGAGGGTTCAATGAAGATTGTCTATGAGAATATCTCAAATATACATCATGATAAATATGACCTATTAATGGCAGATTTAAAGGTGCGCACAGGTTTTGAGATTAAACATTTCGAGATTGAAAATATTGATTATCTGAAAGATACTGCTAATATTACAATCTATTTTAATACTAGTGATAACAGTTATTATGTCGATGAGGAGAATAAATTATGAATATAAAACGTATAATATTAGCAACACTACTACTGCTGTTGACAACGGTAGCCATCAGTTACGCTGATGGTACTAGATATGATGTAGAGAATGATTATGAGTACCGCACCAGCCTAGAATTTCAGTTTAAATTGGCTAAGGGATTGAAGTTGAATATCTCACCTGAGTTGCGCTTTAATGGTGGTTTTGATAATTTGGTGCTTAATGGTGACTTGTCATATAAGAGTTTTGGCTTTGTATATTGGGGTGCTTCATACCGATTAATTGCTGATCGTGAGGGGGTTAATAGTTATAGTGCTGATTGGGATTATTACAATAGATACGCTTTTGATGTGACCTTTAAGGAGAGCTTTAGCAGATTTACGCCATCGTTCAGATTGCGATACACTAACTATATGGATTCAGATGTGACTGACAAGGCGTTCTTGAGATATCAAGCTAAGGTGAATTACGA
The DNA here is from genome assembly GCA_044433325.1 of Bacteroidales bacterium. Lineage (GTDB taxonomy): Bacteria > Bacteroidota > Bacteroidia > Bacteroidales > Muribaculaceae > HGM05232. Next base: position 38,057 of record JAWXTT010000003.1, on the reverse strand, counting down.
TATACGTAAATGTAAAATTACCCCTTATGTAGGTATTGAGGCGTTTCAGGAGATGACTGATTTAATGTTGTCTAAGATGCGCTACACAGCAGGTTTTGAGTATAAAATTAGCAAGAAAGCATCGCTATCACTAGATTATAAGTTAGATTACTTTATCCTAGAGTATAAGAATAGCCATATCTTTAGTGCAGGGTATAAATATAGATTTTAAAAATGAATTGTATGTATAATAGAATATATCTTTTTAGTACACTGTTAGTACTAATACTTTTTGCGGGGTGTCGTAATCATGACTTTATTGAGCTTAGCAACTATGATAATGATGATGAGGAGTATGACCCGTCACAGGTGGATTTGACAACATATCCTGATTGGAGTATGGAAACGCATAGTAATGCTGCTGAGTTGGCTTATGATACAGTATTTGCTCAGAATACTGTTTTACGTTTAGACTTGACTATTAGCTATGCTAACTGGTCGTCAATGTGGTCTGATTTAAGTAAAAATTTAAGTAGTAGCAGTAGCATGGGCGGTTTTGGTAATATGGGTGGTGGAGTAACGGATTTAGACTTTACCCCAATTTGGGTACCATGTACAGTTACATATAATGGTACTGATTGGTATCAGGTAGGGGTGCGCTTCAAGGGTAATTCTAGTTTAAGTACGGCTTATTCATCAGGTAATCAGAAGCTTTCGCTCAAATTGGATTTTGATGAATATGAGGATGTTTATCCTGAATTGAATAATCAACGCTTCTATGGATTTAAGCAATTGAATCTGAATAATAACTATGATGATTCATCATTGATGCGTGAGAAGGTGGCTTCTGACCTATTCCGTGAATTTGGGTTAGCTTCGGCTAATACTAGTTTCTGTACTTTGTATATCGATTATGGCTCAGGACCTGAATATTTTGGCGTTTATACTATTGTTGAGGAGGTTGACGATACAGTTATCAAAACCCAATTTAGCCAAAGCACAGGTAATATTTATAAACCTGAGGAGGATGCAGGTTCGTTCAAATCTGGAACATATGATACTAGTGAGTTTAATTTAAAGAGTAATACATCAACTGCTGATTATAGTGATGTACTTGCTTTATATAATATTCTTCACAATTCAATTCGTACATCTAATAGCAGTGAGTGGCAATCTCAACTTGAAGAAATATTTAATGTTGATATTTTCCTAAAATGGTTGGCTGCCAATACAACTATTCAGAATTGGGATACTTATGGTAATATGGCACATAATTATTATCTATATAATAACCCTAGTGATGGATTGTTAACATGGATTCCATGGGATAATAACGAGTCGTTACAGAGTGGGAATAGTGCATTATCGCCAACGCTTACATCTAGTAGCTCATGGCCATTGATTAGTTATCTGATAGCTGTGGATAGTTATAAGACAACATATAATAATTATATGCAAGAGTTTATTGATGATGTGTTTGTTGTTAATGATATGACAGCTCTGTATGAAAGTTACTATAACCTTCTTAAAGAGTATGCTGATGCTGAGGAGAGTGGTCGCACATTCCTATCATCAAGTTACAGCTTTACGAGCGCGGTATCAACCCTAAAAACTCACGTGCAAAGCAGACATACCGTAGTAAATAATTACTTAGGTAACTAATCTATGGGGACTTCTAAAAATTGAATAAAACCAATTATTAGAAGTCCCCCTATATTTGATATTTGAAATAAAATAGATAAATTTGTAACTAGATGATTAAGCATAAGAGGATATTAGCAATTGAACGTACGGCAATTTTATTGTTGTGGATTGTTACGTTTATCTCTCCGCTATTGTTTGTTGATGAATTTGATGATAACTGGATAGCTGTTCAGGTATTATGGACTGAACTTGCTATTATTCTTTTAGCTTTTCTGGTTAATAGGTTTATACTTATGCCTAGGTTTTTTTTTAAGAAAAGATATGTTAGGTATGTTATATCGGGAGGTATTTTGTTATCACTTATAGGGGTATTTATATTCTATTTTGATGGGGTTAACTGGATATTATCCTTGTTTAAGGGTGAAAGCCCTGAGATGATTATGCCTATGCAACATGGTGGTGGCGGCGGAATTGCACCTCCACATTCAGCCCCTCCACATTCAGCCCCTCCACATCATGGGACACTACCTCCTAGACCAGATATGCCACAGTCTGTTAGAGTTTTCCCACCTAACATCAGTGCATTTATATTATTAATAATAGTATTGTTATTAGACTTGGGATTAGCTATTGCTATTAAGTGGTTGATTTCAGAGCAGAGAGAGGCTGAGGCTAATCGCGAGCGTGTAACGGCTCAGTTATCTAACTTGCAGAATCAAGTTAGCCCTCACTTTTTTATGAATACTCTGAATAATATTCATGCACTTATCGAGATTGAACCTAGACGAGCGCAAGATACCATTATTGAGCTATCTGAATTAATGGGTTATCTGCTTTATGAGAGTTCAAATATGGATAGGGTACTATTACAACGTGAGATTGATTTTACTGAGAGTTATGTGAATCTTATGCGCCTAAGATACCCTAAGCGTGTGGCTATTGATTTCAGATATGATAGTGAGATACCGCAAATTAAAATTCCGCCATTACTATTTCTTAATTTTATTGAGAATTGTTTTAAGTATGGGATAGATTACTCTAGTGAGTCATATATAAAGATTGCTTTTAGTTACACCGATACTGAGATAAAAATGATTACTGAGAATAGTAACCATTCAGATATCGTGAAAAATAATAGACATGGATTAGGTATTACCAATAGCCGTAAACGTCTGAATTTACTTTATGGAGATAAATTTACACTAGATATAATTAACTCTGAAAATAAATTCTTTGTAACACTTAAAATCCCAATCGAATGATAAGCTGTATAGTTATTGATGATGAGCCACTAGCACTACAACAGCTAGAGCAATATGTTGCTAAAACACCTATTTTGGAGCTAAAGGGTAGTTTTGATAATGCTATTGATGCTCTCGCTTTTTTGCGTGACAATAGTGTTGATTTACTATTTGTGGATATTAATATGCCTAAGATTACAGGTCTAGAATTTGTTGAGGCGTTACCATTTAATTGTAAAGTTATATTTATAACGGCGTATCGTGAATATGCTCTTGAGGGATTTGCTTTAGACGCTGCTGATTATCTATTGAAACCATTGTCATATGCGTCCTTCTTAAAAGCTGTTGAGAAAGCTGATAGACGATACTTTACTGCACCGCAACATGCCACAGTGGGTGATACGTATGAAAAGGAGTATATATTTGTGCGTTCAGAATATCGCTCGGTACGTATTAATTTTAGCGAAATTATGTATGTCGAGTCTAAACGTGAATATCTTGATATAGCTTTAACCAATGGTGAGATTGTTACAACACACGGAACATTAAACAGTATTGGGGATAAATTACCACAAAATAAGTTTATTAGGGTGCACCGTTCATTTATAGTAAACCTAGACCAAGTGCGTGTTATTGAACGTAATACTATCCTATTTGGTAAGTTGCATATCCCTATAAGTGAGCAATCTAGAGAGATTATTCAGAAATATACCTCGTAGTTATTAACAAATACCCCGACTTATCAACATTTAACGCAAATTCAACAACAAAAACTTTAATCATATTATATTAATTAATTACTTTGCATTCAGTATAATATAAGGAGTATAGATATGAGTAAAGTAATTGCAATCGCTAATCAAAAGGGTGGAGTAGGTAAGACTACTACTGCCATCAACCTAGCCGCTTCGTTGGCAATGGAGGGTAAGAGAGTGTTATTAATAGATGCTGATCCACAAGCTAATGCCACTTCAGGTTTAGGTGTTGATTCTCAGAATTTAAGCAGCTCTATTTATGAATGTTTAGTGGATGAATACCCAATTCATGGTGCTAAGGTTGAGACCTGTGTTAAGGGTTTAGACCTGATAGGTTCACGTATTGATTTAGTGGGAGCTGAATTGGAGCTGATCAGTAAAAGCAATCGAGAAAATATACTACTTAACTTATTAGCTAATGAGGATTTGGATTATGACTTTGTTCTAATTGACTGTTCTCCATCACTAGGGTTGATAACTGTTAATGCGTTAACAGCGGCTAATTCCGTGATTATCCCTGTACAGGCTGAATATTTTGCTCTTGAGGGTATTAGTAAATTGTTGAATACAATACGTATTATCAAATCTCGTTTAAATCCTAATCTGGAGATTGAGGGTTTCCTATTGACTATGTATGATGCGCGTTTAAGGTTAGCTAATCAGATTTATGAGGAGCTAAAGGGACACTTTGCTGATATGGTATTCAATTCGGTAATAGCTCGTAATATTAAGTTAAGTGAAGCTCCTAGTCATGGTTTACCAGTAATCCTTTATGATGCTGAGAGCCGCGGTGCAGCCAATCATATTCAATTAGCAAAGGAGATTATAGCAAAAAATAGATAAATAAAAGGGGGAGGTTATTATGGCAGTTAAGAAGAGTGCATTAGGTCGTGGATTAGATTCGTTAATATCAATGAGTGATATTCAAACATCAGGTTCATCAGCTATAAGTGAGATATCACTAAGTTCTATTACTCCTAATCCTGAGCAACCACGCACATCATTTGATGAGGAATCATTAGAGGAGTTAGCCACATCTATCAAGGAGTTGGGGATAATACAACCATTAACACTACGTAAAACATCAAATAATGCATATCAGATTATCTCAGGAGAGCGTCGTTATCGTGCCGCTAAATTGGCTGGGTTAAGCTCAGTTCCTGCTTATGTGCGTACAGCTAATGATGCTGAATTAACTGAGATGGCGTTGATTGAGAATATCCAACGTGAAGATTTAAATGCAATAGAGATAGCATTAACTTTTAAGAAACTTATTGAGCAATATAATCTCACTCAAGAGCGTTTAAGTGAGCGTATAGGTAAGAAACGTGCTACAATTGCTAACTTCCTACGCCTATTAAAACTTCCTGCTGAGGTGCAACTAGGATTGCGTGATAAAGTTGTTGATATGGGTCATGCTAGAGCTATTCTGACTGTTGATGTGCCATCCATTCAGCTAAAAATATATAATCAAACTATCAAGAATAAACTATCAGTACGTGAAGTTGAGGCTTTAGCCAATGAGTATAAGCGAAAACTTCAACAGGATAGTGAAGATGGAGTTGAAACGATTGCTACTAGAGGTTCAAATAAGGAGTATAATATCCTTAAAAAACATCTAGCACAAGTCTTTAAATTGCCTGTTAATTTATCTTGTAATAATGCAGGAAAAGGTAAAATTTCATTCTCTTTTAAAAATGAAGAGGAACTTGAAAGATTAATTACTATCTTTGACAAACTAAAATAGTCTATCCTAATATAACAAGGGGTGGAGTGAGAGTAAAAAAGGTGTCAATGGTTAACAATTCTATTATACGTAGCCTGCTGGTATTATTAATTGTGCTTGTATCAACTATACAGGTATATGCTGATATTGTCACAGCTAATGACTCTATTAATGAGCCTTTAGAGATTGTGAAAGCGGTAGATGCTGAGGAGGTTGAGGATGTTGAAGAGTTGACGGATATGCCACAAATACCAATATACAGTGATACTATCCCTACGCTAACAGATCTATCTATGCCCCTAAATAGCGATTCATTAGCATTAGATTCTATCGATGCTTTTTCGGGTGAAAAGGTGCGTATGTTTTTCCCTAACCCTACGCGTGCAGTATGGATGTCAGCACTTTTTCCTGGTCTAGGGCAAGTTTATAATCGTAAATATTGGAAATTACCTATAATAGTTGGTGGTGCAGTTGGTATTACCTATGCGTTGATGTGGAACACACAGATGTTAACAGATTATGCATTAGCATATAAAGATTCGATGGACAACGACCCAAATACTAATAGTTATATGGATTTCTATGCACCTAATACCAACGAAGCAGATATTGATATGGGCTGGTTACAAGGTGCGCTGAAAACTAAAAAAGATTATTATCGTCACAATCGTGAGTTATCTATAATATGCTTAGTTGGACTATATATGCTATGTATGGTTGATGCTTATGTTGATGCTTCGTTGTCACAATTTGATATTTCACCAGATCTCTCCATGAATGTGTATCCTGCTATCTTACAGACCGATAGTAATGGGGTTCCGTCAGCTGGGATACAATGGTCAATAAATTTTTAAAAAACAGATTACACACAATTATCATGAGAATAACTAAGGCAATACTCTCACTATGCATTGTTACTACATGCTTTACTATAACAGCTAAGAGTAAATCAATGAGCCTATTGGCTGTTAATGACTCTATTCCAACAGACACAACTATAATGGCAGAACGTTTTGAAACTAATGCTACTGAGATGATGGGAAGTTGGTATCTACGTAATTACACAGTATCAAGTCATAGCAATAACTATAAAGCCAAAAAAAATTCTGAACTAACAGATCAGGATTATGTGGATAGATTAAATGCAATGCCTACAATTATTCAGATGCCATATAATCAAGTTGTAAAGAAGTTTATTGAGGCTTATACTGTTAGACATCACTCATTGGTTGAGACTATGTTAGGATTAAGCCTATATTATATGCCTATCTTTGAGCAGGAGTTAGATGCGCAGGGATTACCTTTAGAATTGAAATATTTACCGATAATTGAGTCCGCTCTTAATCCAAATGCAGTATCACCCGTTGGGGCTTCTGGTCTATGGCAATTTATGCTACCAACAGCTAAGGGGCTAGGTATGAGTGTTAATTCATTGGTTGATGAGCGTCGTGATCCATATGTTTCAACAGCTAAGGCGGTTAAGTATCTATCTGATTTATATAATATTTATGACGATTGGTATTTAGCTATTGCAGCCTATAATTGTGGAATGGGTAATGTAAATAAAGCATTAAAACGTTGTAGTGTTGAGGGGAAAAAGGATTATTGGGATATCTATTTCCTATTACCAAAGGAAACTCGTGATTATGTGCCAGCCTTTATTGCCGCTAATTATGTAATGACATATTATGATTTACACGATATTAAACCAGTGCTAGCAACTAAACCATTGGTGACTGATACGATACATGTTACTAAAAGGGTGCATTTTGAACAGATTGCTGATGTTCTGAATATTCCTGTTGAGGCAATAGCAGCCTTAAATCCCCAATATAAGATGAATATAATCCCTGGAGATTCACGTGCATACTCACTAACCTTGCCTTCACAGCAGATATATGCTTATATTATGAGTGCGGATAGTGTAGTCGTTAGGAACAAGGATAAATTTACTCCACGTGGAGTAATTGAACCAGGTCAAGAGGTTAGTCAACGTGAGGATGGAACAGTTATCACGCGACAATTAGAGGTGAAATATCATAAAGTTAGCAAGGGTGAAACTTTAGGTGGTATAGCACAGAGATATGGCGTATCATTAAGCTCACTTAAATCGTGGAACAACAAGAAAAATAACAATATACGTATTGGTGAACGCCTACAAATCCAAACATATAAAACAGCCTACACTAAGCCAGTAGCTAAAAAGGATGTTGTCAAGAGCCAAGAAGCACCTAAATTTCGCAACCATACAGTAAAACGTGGTGAAAGCCTATCTGCAATAGCTGATAAATATAAAGGGGTAAGTGTAAAGGATATCCAACGAGCAAATAATATGTATGGTACCAAAATAAAAGCGGGTCAGAAGATTAAAATCCCTATCGATTAAAGTATCTCTTCCCGCCTGTTGAATTAGAATATGGCGCGTGCTATCTTAGCGATATTGTCAGTATTACCCATTGAGTAGTAGTGTAGTACTGGAATACCATAATCTTTAAGCTCTTTTGATTGACGGATAGCCCATTGTACACCCACTTCACGGACTTCTATATTGTTTTTGCATTTTTCTACTTCACGGACTAGCTCCTCAGGGATATCAACATGGAAAGTCTGTGGCAGTAGCGAAAGGTGCGCTTTGGTTGAGATAGGTTTAATGCCAGGAACGATAGGGACAGTGATACCTACTGCGCGACAATCCTCAATAAACTTAAATATTTTGCTATTATCGAAACACATCTGTGTTACTATATAGCTAGCACCTGCATCAATCTTAGCTTTTAGGTTTAGCATATCTTTCTTAGGATTTGGGGCTTCGGCATGCTTTTCGGGATAGCCAGCAACGCCAACGCAGAATTTAGAGTGGTGACACTCCTTTACCTCTCCATCAATAAAGATACCATTATTCATATCTGTAATCTGAGCAACTAGCTCATTAGCGTAGCTGTGACCATTCACGTGTGGTGAGAATACTCGCTCACCCTTTAGTGAATCACCACGCAGAGCTAATACATTGTTTATCCCAAGAAAGTCCATATCTATCAAAGCATCCTCGATATCGTAGCGTGAGTTACCGCCACAAATTAGGTGTGGTACGACCTCAACACCATATTTACGATTAATTGCTGCTGATACGCCAACGGTACTAGGACGACGACGAGTGATACGTTTCTCCAGTAATCCATCCTTATGTTCGACATACTTAACATCCTCGCGATGATATGTTACATTTATATATATAGGGTTGAACTCCATCAGGTTATCAATAGCATCATAAACCTTCCCTAATCCATCCCCTTTAAGTGGAGGTAGTAATTCAAATGCGAAAGCTGTTTTACCGCTCTCGGTTGCTCTATTTATTAATTCTAAGATGTTCATAGACTCTTTATGATTTTTGATATTTCTTCTGTTTTAAATCCACGTCTTTGTGAGTAATCATTTAATTGTTCAGGTGAAATTTTCCCTAGCTCAAAGAATTTAGAATCAGCATTGGCAAATATCAATCCACAGATAGATTCCCCTGGTGAAATCATAAAATTCTCAGTTAACTCCATAGGAGTATCTTTCTCGATATCCAACAGCTCAAAAACTTCACGTTTAAGTGAGTGATCTGGACATGATGGATAGCCAAAAGCGGCACGTATCCCTTGATAATCACCATGGAATAGCCCCTTTAAAGTGAACTCCTTAGTTTGGAAACCCCAAATCTCTTGACGTACTAACTTATGTACACACTCAGCAAACGCTTCCGCTAATCTATCCGCTAGTAGTTTAAGCATTATAGCGTGATAATCATCGTTGGCTGCTTTTAGCTCAGCTTCGCGCTCCTTTAATCCAACTCCTGCTGTCAAGGCAAACGCTCCAATATAATCATCCCCATTAGGTGAGATAAAATCTGCTAATGATATGTTAACCTCTCTGTTTTGTTGTTGGTTGCGTAGCTGTGGTAATGTTGTTTTACCCCCTTTTTCATCACTGATGATGATGATATTATCCCCTACACTAAGGGCTGGATATATTGCTACTGTGCCACATAGTTTAATTATCTTTTCACTCTTAACGCGTTGTAATAGTTGCTGTGCATCAGCAAATAGTTTAGTAGCCTCCTCACCATATTCCTCTGAGCTTAACACCTGTGGATATCCTCCACGTAATCCCCAAGCTGCAAAAAACTGTGTCCAATTGATAAACTCCTCGACCTTATCAATAGGGAAGTCCGCAAAGTGAGTTTTACCCAAAACGTTAGGTGCAATAATATTGCTAAAGTCACATTTAAAAGCATCAGCTCTAGCCGCAATTAGGCTCTTTAACTCTCTAGCCGCCTCACGTTCATAGAATAGTTTACGTAGCTCCTCTTGACGGCTCTTAATATCCGTTATATATTCATCTGCATTAGCAGATAATAGCTTAGATAAGACCAATATATTTTTTGAGGCATCAGTGCAATGAATAACCACTCCATCATAAACAGGTGCTAGCTTAACCGCAGTGTGAAGCTCTGAGGTTGTAGCTCCACCTATCATTACAGGAGTTTTCAATCCGCGGCGTTGTAACTCTTTCAGAACATTACACATCTGTTCTAGTGATGGAGTTATCAGTCCACTCAATCCTATTGCATCCGCTCCCCACTCTTGTGCTTTGTTAACGATATCATCTGTTTCAGTCATTACCCCTAAATCATCAATTAGGTAACCATTACAGGTCATTACCACTGAAACGATATTCTTCCCGATATCATGAACATCCCCCTTAACAGTAGCCATTAGGACACGCCCATTATGAGTAGCCTCGCCACTATTTTGTGCTTCGATAAATGGTGTAAGTATTGCTACTGAGCTTTTCATCACTCGCGCACTCTTAACCACCTGTGGCAAGAACATCTTACCACTTGCAAATAGTTCACCTATCTGCTCCATTGCAGGCATTAGAACATTGTCTATTACCTTGATAGGGTTATTTATCTTGTTATATACCTCTAGGGTGTCTTTATCTATATATTCAGTATTCCCTTTGATTAGTGCATAAGAGATACGCTCTTCGACTGGGTTATTGCGCCACTCTTCAACTCGCTTTTCGACATTGTCACTCCCTTTAGCGTTGATAGTATGGTTAGCATATTCAGTTAAACGTTCAGTTGCATCTTTACGGCGATTAAGCACTACATCCTCACACAGCTCCAATAGGTCAGCAGGGATATCTGAATATATCTGCAACATGGCAGGATTAACGATAGCCATATCCATACCCTCTTTGATAGCGTGGTAAAGAAAAACCGAGTGCATAGCCTCACGAATCTTATTATTTCCGCGGAATGAGAATGATAGGTTACTAACCCCACCGCTAACCTTAGCATAAGGGAGATTCTCTTTAATCCATCCACAAGCGCGAATAAAATCTATTCCGTAGCTCTCATGCTCCTCAATTCCAGTAGCTACTGATAGCACATTTGGGTCAAAGATAATATTCTCAGCAGGGAAACCATTACTGGTTAGTAATTCATAAGCACGTTTGGCAACCTCAATTTTCCTTTCAAAGGTGTCAGCTTGCCCCTTCTCATCAAATAGCATCACTACAGCCGCTGCACCATAGTTATTAATTAGTTTAGCGTGATGTAGGAACTCCTTTTCACCCTCCTTTAGGGATATCGAGTTAACAATACTCTTACCTTGAACGCACTTCAAACCACTCTCCAATACACTCCATGACGATGAGTCTATCATCAATGGTACACGTGAAATTTCAGGATCAGAGATAATATAATTCAAGAAATTAACCATCTCACGCTCCGCATCCAACAGTCCATCATCCATGCAGACATCCACAATTTGCGCGCCCGCCTCAACTTGGCTACGAACTATTGCTAATGCCTCGTCATATTTCTGCTCCCTAATTAATCTCGCAAATTTAGCAGAGCCAGCCACATTAGCGCGCTCTCCAACATTGACAAAGTTAGTTTCAGCCTTTATATATAGTGATTCTAATCCACTTAGAGTAGTTGTTTTTTGCTCCGTTGGGATTGGACGAGGGGTGTAGTTTTTTACTCTCTCAGCAATTTTGCGGATATGTTCAGGAGTTGTTCCACAACATCCTCCCACTATATTTAATGAACCATCTTTAAGATATCCATCTATCAGTTCACCCATAGTTTCAGCATCCTGATCATACTCACCCATCAGATTAGGCAATCCAGCATTAGGGTGTGCCGAAACATTACAAGATGCTAATGTTGATAACTCTGAAACATAAGATTGTAATTCTGCCGCACCGAATGAGCAGTTAAGCCCAATACTTAATGGTTTAGCATATATAACCGAGTTATAGAACGCCTCTAGTGTTTGCCCTGATAGGGTACGTCCACTTTTATCAGTCAGTGTTCCTGAAATCATCAGAGGAATCTTCGCACCTCGCGCCTCAGATAGTTTATTAATAGCAAAGATAGCAGCCTTAGCATTAAGGGTATCAAAGATAGTCTCAATCAAGAAAATATCAGCACCACCATCAGCCAATCCCTTAGCTTGGGTATAGTAGCTATCAACCAGTTCATCGAAACTAATTGAACGTGATGCAGGATTATTAATATCTGAACTAATAGATGCTGTGCGATTAGTAGGACCTATTGAACCAGCAACAAATCTAGGTTTAGAACTATCCAAAAGGGTATATCTCTCAGCCAAATCTTTAGCCAGTTTAGCCGCTAAGAAGTTAAGTTCATACACTTCATCCTGAACCCCATAATCTATTAGCGATACCGAGTTTGCATTAAATGTATCTGTTGAGATAATATCAGCACCAGCTTGCAGATACTGTTCATGTATCTCAGCTATGATATTAGGCGCGCTCTTTACCAGCACCTCATTACACCCCAATAATTTATATGGGGTATCAGCATAGTGTGTTGAACGATAATCCTCCTCAGTTAGCTTATACTGTTGTATCATAGTTCCTAAACCGCCATCTAAGATAAGTATGCGCTCAGTAACTGCTTGCTCTATTGATATTTTACTCATTATACAAATGTTATAAAATGAAATACAAAGGTATGAATTAAATCTTACTTAATGCGTTTTCTATATCGTAAATTAAATCATCAATATGTTCAGTGCCAATAGATAGACGTATAGTTGATGAATAAATACCTAAGTCATTTAGTTCATTCTCATTAAGTTGCGAATGTGTAGTCGTTGCAGGGTGGATAACCAATGATTTTTGATCAGCCACATTAGCCAATAGCGAGAATATCTCCAACGAATCAATAAACTTAAACGCCTCACTCTTGCCACCCTCAATCTCAAAGGTAAATATAGAAGCTCCACCATTAGGGTAATATCTATTATATAAATCATTGTTAGGGTGGGAGGGTAGCGATGGGTGATTTACACATTTCACCTTTGGGTGTTTGCTTAGGTAATCAACCACACGTAACGAGTTCTGTACATGGCGTTCAACACGTAACGATAAAGTTTCTAATCCTAATAATAATGTAAACAGATTAAATGGACTAATAGCAGCACCTGTATCACGCAAAAGAATAGCACGTAAACGTATAGCGTAAGCTACTGCACCAGCTACATCCACAAATTTAATATTGTGATAGCTAGGCTCAGGGGCTGTAAGTTGTGGAAATTTACCACTAGCAACCCAATCAAATTTACCTGAATCAACAATTACACCACCCAGTGAAACCCCATGGCCACCTATAAACTTAGTAGCTGAGTGTACCACAATATCAGCACCATGCTCAATAGGGCGGAATAGGTAAGGAGTAGCAAATGTATTATCAACAACCAAAGGGATATTATATCGGTGTGCAACCTCAGCTACCGCTTCTATATCTATAATCTCAGCATTTGGGTTACAGATACTCTCGACAAATATTAGCTTAGTCTTTTCAGTAATAGCACTCTCAAAGTTGTTAATATCTGATGGGTCAACAAAGGTTGCAGTAATACCATCCTGTGGCAATGTGTGTGCCAGTAGGTTATATGTGCCACCATAGATATTTTTAGCTGCTACCACATGGTCACCTGCACGTGTAATATTCTTAATAGCATACGTAATAGCCGCTGCACCTGAAGCTACTGCTAGAGCAGCCGCGCCACCCTCAAGGGCTGCCACACGTTGTTCAAATACATCTTGTGTACCATTAGTCAGTCGTCCATAGATATTACCTGGAGCTTTAAGTGCGAATCTAGCCTCGGCATGTTCAGCGTTGTTAAACACATAAGATGTAGTTTGATAAATAGGTACTGCGCGCGCCCCAGTTGCTGGGTCTGCTTGCTCCTGTCCAACATGTAGTTGTAGCGTCTCAAATTTTAAATTTCTCTTTGTCATAGTCGTATATTTTATTTGTTATTTATTATTATTTTTCTCTTTACAAAGGTATGATATATAGATAAATCATACAATATAGTTGGAAAATATGGATAATAACACTATATTTGTATTATTGATAGGAATATAATAACTGTTGACTATTGAAATAAGAACCCCTAAAAGAATATTATTCTATGAGCGACCTAAAAAGATTAGATAGTATAGACTTACAGATACTACGCACACTACAAGAAAACGCCCGATTAACCACAAAAGAGCTAGCGGCGCAGGTAAATCTCTCCTCAACACCAGTCTTTGAACGATTAAAAAGATTGGAGAATGGCGGATATATACAGAAATATGTAGCAGTCCTAGATGAGGATAAATTAAACCAAGGCTTTGTAGTCTTTTGCAACGTAAAGTTACGACGAATGAACCGCGATATAGCCGCCGAATTTACTAAAGTAATACAGAGCATCCCCGAAGTAACCGAGTGTTATAATGTTTCAGGCGGATTTGATTACTTGCTAAAAATCAATGCTCACAATATGCGTCACTATCAGGAATTTCTAATAAATGTATTAGGTGGGATTGATAGTCTAGGTTCAGTAGAAAGCTCATTCGTTATGGACAAAGTAAAACATATCCACGGAATCAGCATCTAAATAATAGCAACAGACACTTTTTAGTTTGTATGCAAAGAAAAAAATTGTAATTTTGTGAGCGCAAAAGCACGCCTCTGTAGTTCAACGGATAGAATAGTGGTTTCCTAAACCATAGATAGCAGTTCGATTCTGCTCGGAGGTACTAATTAACCATTTAAAAAGATTATTATGAGAAAAGTATTATTGGCATTATCACTAGCAGTGATAGCTTTAAGTAGTTGCTGTCAGGTAGCTAAAGAAAACAATAAATCTGAAGAGGTACGCAATGTAATTTACCTAATAGGTGATGGTATGGGTTTAGCCCAAGCTTCAATGGCTATGGTTGAGAGTGGCTATGATTCAATCTCATTCGATCGTGCTGAAAATATTGCATTAATCAAGACTTATTCCAGTAATAACCGAGTAACTGATTCAGCTGCGGCAGGTACAGCCCTAGCGTGTGGCGAGAAAACTAACAATGGTATGTTAGGGTTAACAGCTGATATGGATACCTGTATTTCAATGAGTGCTAAAGCTTCAGCAAAGGGTAAAGCAACAGGTCTAGTAGTTTCGTGTACCGTGCAACATGCAACGCCAGCAGCGTTCTATGCTCATGTCGAGAGTCGTAATAGCTATGAATTAATAGCTGAACAACTAGTTAACTCAACAATAGATCTTGCAATAGGTGGCGGTGAAAGCTACTTCAACAAAGAGGTTGATGGTGTTAAATTAATAGATATAGCTCAAGCTAAAGGATTCAATATCGCTCGTAACTTCGATGAATTAGAGGCAGTTGAGGATGGTCGTATCTTAGCATTATTTGAGCAGGGACATATCAAGTCTATGGCTGATGGTCGCGGTGATTTTCTTCCAAAAGCAACAGTGGCTGCATTGGAAATATTATCAAAAAATGAGAATGGTTTCCTACTAATGGTTGAGGGTTCACAAATAGATTGGGTTTGTCATGGTAATGATGCTGAAGGAACTCTGGCTGAGGTTATGGACTTTAATGATTGTGTAAATATTGCAATGGACTTTGCTGATAATAACCCAGGAACATTAGTAGTAGTAACAGCTGATCATGAAACAGGTGGTCTATCTTTAGTAAGTGGGGATGCAGACTTCTCAAAAGCTGATAGCGGAGTGAATTATAAATACGCAACAACAGGTCACTCAGGGATATTAGTGCCAGTATATCTATATGGTGCAGGTGCTGACCAGATTAATGGCATTATGGAGAACACCCAACTAGCTAAAGAGATTGAAAAAATCTTAGGATTGTAACAATAGCGAGATATACGATATACGGGGTAGCTGACAAATTCTTTTGTTAGTTACCCCTTGTTTTGAGATTCACATGGCTAGTATTCACGATTTTACCTTAAAATTTATTCAAAATAGTTTGGTATATTAATTTTATTGAGTAATTTTACTCAGTGTATTGAGTAAAATGTTTAAATATTATGGAAAGAGCTTATTTACAGAGGATTAAACAACGTATTTTTGAGCCGCGTATGTTTATTCAAGTGATTGTCGGACCACGACAAGTAGGAAAGACTACGATGGTTAATCAGCTATTGGAGCAGATAGATATGCCATATACATTTAACTCAGCAGATGCACTCCCAGCTAGCAATACAATTTGGATTAATCAGATTTGGGATTCGGCACGTGCGCGTCTAAAGGTATCTGGTAAATCAGAATTTCTAATCGTAATTGATGAAATACAGAAGATAGATAATTGGAGCGAAACAATAAAACTAAACTGGGATAAAGATACGAACGAGAAGATAAATATAAAGGTAATCCTACTAGGTTCGTCAAGATTATTAATCCAGAAGGGTTTAACAGAATCGTTAGCAGGTAGATTTGAAAAAACACATTTAGGGCACTGGTCGTATGGTGAAATGCGTGAGGCTTTTGGCTGGAGTTTAGAGCAATATATATTTTTTGGTGGTTATCCAGGTGCTGCTCCACTAATTGGTGATATTAATCGCTGGAAAAGCTATATTAAAGATGCGTTGATAGAAACAAGTATCTCTAAAGATATATTAATGCTTACGCGAGTAGATAAACCAGCACTGCTTAAACGCCTTTTTGAATTAGGTTCAATTTATTCTGGGCAAATTGTATCGCTTACAAAGTTAATAGGGGAGATGCAGGATGCAGGAAATACAACAACCCTCTCACACTATCTCACGCTGTTATCAGATTGTGGATTGCTAGGAGGATTGAGTAAATATGCAGGAGAACAAGTGCGTTCACGTGCCTCACTGCCCAAATTCCAAGTATATAATAATGCACTCCTATCTGCCCAAAGTGATGATAAATTTGAGGAGATTATTATAAATCCTAAAGAGTGGGGGCGTTTAGTTGAATCAGCTATTGGTGCACATTTAGTAAACTTTGCCGCAATTGAGAGTTACTCACTGTACTATTGGCGAGAGAAAAACAACGAGGTGGATTTCATCATACAGCAAGGTAGAAAATTGGTAGGAATTGAGGTAAAGAGTGGCAGACGATCAACCAATAAAGGAATGGCAATATTCTCTGATAAATTCAGTCCTGAGAAGGTTATAGTAGTAGGTACAGGAGGTATCCCTCTTGAAGATTTCTTATTGATGAATCCATTAGATTTGTTTAGTTAAATTTCTTATGAATAGATAAAGGGGACTTCTAATAATCGAATAAAACCAATTATTAGAAGTCCCCTATAATAAAACGATATAGAGCAGAGGTATGATTACCCCTGCTCTATATCGTTTATTATATCTGGGGGTATTTGATTAACCCTCAACTATTGCTCTAGCTTCTTCATAGCTCTCTTCTGCTAGGAATGCGTAGAAATTGTAATCAGCACGTCCTGGCATTGCCAATACTACTCTACATTTTTCACCATGTTTCTCAAGGAACGCAATATGATTTACATTAACATATCTCTTAGTTCCGTCAACGTCATTTAATTCTACTAACTTCATAACTTATTATTTTTAATTGATTATTAATTTGTAAACGCTAAGGTAGGTTATTTGTTTGTAACTGCCAAACAAAGCTAAAGAATTAGATAAAAACTATATCAAGTAGCTACAAAAAAGAAATGGTTGTCATCCCGACAACCAATCTTAATTAACCTTAAATCTAATACCATGAAAAACACATTACAAAGGTAAGTGTTTTATGTTATATAACATCATCTTTAAGCATAAAAATCACTCAACTTTGCATATTTTAACTAAAATAACAGTTAAAATGGTGAATTTGTTAACCAACTTAACTAAACCACCGCAATACACAAATAATAAATACTATAATTTATACGATTTTCGTTATCTAAGCCTTAAGTACAACTTGGCAAATTGCTACAAAGTAATTTTTTTGAGAGAAAAAGACCGAAATATGGAATGAATAGTTTAACTTCGCATTATAAAGATAATGGAGTAACTATTTACCTTTGGGGTGTATAAAAATTAAAGAGATATAAGAGAAAGAGAGATAAAATAAATATTAAAATATAAAATTAGCATTTGCTATTTATTCGGTGTGTTCCTAAAATCTGGCGATTTAAGAAACTTCACAACGAATGAGTTCTGCGGATGCCTGCGCAATGCGTGGGCTGAACTTATTTGTGAAGTGGGTTATGCCAGATACCTAGGAACATGATAAGGGATGTTCACGCATTCTTTATCTCTAAGGTAAGTAGTTTATGCCTTAAAAGATTAAACTATGGAAGACCTTGAGAAGATTGAAACACGTTATTTTTTTGAAATTTGTAGTGATGGCACATTATTAGAGGATGAACTGAGGGTTAAACTGCAACTGGTGCGCGAGCTATACGCAGATAACTTAGCTGAGTTTCAGTTATATTCAATTCTGTCGTTAGCGTCAATCTATGGAGTTGATGAAAGCCGTATATCAGTTGAAGTTACACGTAAACGACTTTACGCACAATTTATTGAGGAGTACACCAAAGTAGTTGATATAACTAAATCATTCCCATTAGAGCGTTCGGTAAGATATATACTATCGAAAAATATAGTTTGGGGCGATTGTATAAGTGCAGATATGTTGGGGGTGGAAGATGATGAAGTCCCTATCGAGTTCCCGATATGGAACAGATCAGGTAACAAAATTAAACGTACAGATTACAGATTAGATGAACTAATCCACCGTAAATTCAGAGTGGATAATAATCTGATTAAAGGCTACAAAGGAGGAGTAATTAGAATCAGTCATGTCTGCAAATACCGACCACGCCATATCCGCAACCTACATAGCTTTAAGGAGAGTTCTTAGAACTCCCTTTAAAACAGATTAATAATCTTAGGTAGGAATATTATTAGACCTACTATGGCGGCTGTAATGGCTACTATTAGTACAGCGGCAGCGGCTAAATCTTTGGTGCGCTTAATCCCTTGGTTATATTCAGGAGATACTACATCTGCTAATTGCTCGAGGGCTGAGTTAAAAGCCTCAGTCGCTATAACTCCACCTATGGCAAAGGTTACAACTATCCATTCCATAGTTGATATATCTAGTAGTACCCCTGCTATAATTACAGCAACCATACACAGTAGGTGTATCCATGCGTTATGTTCATAACGCACTAGCTGATATATACCACTAAAAGCATATCTAAAACTTTTCAATCTCTTACGTAATGTAAATCCGCTGTTTTTCATCTTTGCTATTTATTATTAATTATAAGGGTCAGTTATTAGAACACTCCTCTAATGGATTGTTACTAATGTTGCCCCGAAGCCATATTCGCGGAAACTTGCATCCTGTGAGGTGCATCGGCTGTAACGCTTACGTAGCTCATCAATGATAGCTTTACGTAGGACACCTTCACCCTTGCCATGTATAAATACTATCTTTGTGCCACGTTTCCCCTTGTGGAGTGTCATTACGCGGTTAAACTCCTTGAGTTGCACCTCTAGCATATCAGCGTTGCTTAATCCTGCTGTATTATCTAATAGTTCATGAATATGTAGGTCACACTCTATGATTTTGCTATCACGTATGGTGCGTTGTTGTTTTTCGATGCGTTGTTTGGTAGGTTGTTGTCGCTCCTGGTATAGTTTCTGGCGTATCCCATCCTCTAGTTGGCGTGGATTAACTGCTAGCTTACGGTGTGGAATATCATCTTTGGTGATAGTTAATCCTATTACTCCTGCGGTAAAATAATCATTCGCTTGGAATGAGTGTAGTTTATAAAATTTGGTCGCATCCAATTTATGCTCAACTATAACTGGTGATTTTAGTTCAAACGCTTTATCACTCTTAAATGGGATATATTGGATAGCTACGCGCTCCATCTCAGGTAGTTTAGAGTAGCTTATATTTTCGAGATGAATTTGGATATTAGGTTCGATAATTCCATGATTGCGTGTTATCCACTCCTCTCCATCAGCACTACTTAGATAGGCGTAATAAAGATAGTAATTGCTGTCATTTACCAGATAGGTGTTGAACTCGCTTTTGCTTAGGTTTTTGATATCAGTTGGTTGATATGCAAGTTGGATATTAAGGATATCCCCCTCAGCGGTTTCTTCGATAGGTAGCTCTGGCTCTGGTTCAACATATTTAGATGGTTCAGGCTCTTTAGGTGTTTCGTATGCTGTGGTGCGTTTCTGCTCCATAATCACAACACACTCCTTAACCAATACAGGCGTTTCAAAACCATCTTCATCAACATAAGCAATATTTCCCACAATCTTTACTATGCGTCCACCCCCAACAGCGTTCATAAAACGCACCATATCTCCTACTTTAGCCATATCTATACTTTATATTATATTGCAAACTTACATAAAAAAAATGGTTCTGGCACGTTATTCAGATTGCTTTAAACTTATATTTAATGTTAACTGGTTATCTGTTATCTGTTCATTATATGTTTTGGTGTAACCCTTAATGATTGATAGCGAGATTAATTTATCGTCATCATTAGTTTCCAGAATAGTGCCTATGGATTTATCCACTGAGATAATTATAAACACTTCTCTAGTCTTGTCCGAAAATTCTATTGATATATCAGCTACTGTTTTATCTAAAGGTATTATTTGCAATAACTCCTCGACTAATAACAATAGTCTATTTTGTATTTTATTTGATAAATAGTAACGACTACTAAATTGTTCTATTTTAGTGTTTAGGTCATATAGGTCGTAATTTTCATTTTCAATCCTATATTTAAGATTTCTAATACCTCTAATAAATATTCTGGTTTTCTCCTTTTGTGGCGATTCAAAAATCTGTTCGGCAGTGCCATCCTCATAGATTATACCCTCATCCATATAGAATATGCGTGTACTGACATCTCTAGCAAACTGCATCTCATGAGTAACTAGGAGCATTGTCATACCCTCATTAGCTAACTTTTTTATTACACCTAGTACCTCACTAACCATAGTGGGATCTAGTGCTGAGGTGGGTTCGTCAAAAAGGATAATTTCAGGCTCCATTGCTAAACATCGGGCTATTGCTACACGTTGTTTCTGACCTCCTGATAGTTGATGAGGGTAGTTATCAACTTTATTGGCTAATCCCACCATCTTTAGCAATTCAATGGCTTTGAGTTCTGCCTCCTCACTGCTTTTTTTTAGTATTTTAATTTGCGCTAATGTTATATTCTCTAATATGGTTAGATGTTCAAATAGATTAAACGATTGAAAGACCATACCCATCTTTTGGCGTAATTTAGGCACATTTACCCCTTTCTCTAATATATCTACTCCATCTATTATAATCTTACCCCCAACAGGTTTATCTAGTAAGTTAATACACCTTAAAAATGTGCTTTTCCCAGTTCCTGATGGTCCTATTATAGATATAACCTCACCTCTATGAATAGTGGTATTTATATTACGTAACACTTTTAATGTGCCAAAGGATTGTTGTAAATTCTCGATGTGTATCATCCTATTTGTTCTAAATGATTGTAAACATTGATGAGAAACCTGTCATATTAAAAATATCTAAAATATCTGAATTTAAAGATTTCAAAGTTAGTTTCCCTTTATATGCGTTAACTCCTTTAAGAAGAGTAAGAAATACTCTAAGACCTGAGCTACTGATGTAATTTAAATTAGTACAATCAATAGTTATGTCCATTATCTCATCCTCTAATAATTTTTTTAGGGATGCTTCAAATTGATTAGCATTAATGGTGTCTATACGACCATTGATATAGGCTATTGCTATATTATCTTGTGTAATCTCTATTTGTGTATCCATTTTATATAATATTTTTTGAAATTGTTAATATGTTCTTATCATTTATGCGTGAATAACTAACGTCATCCATAATTTTATTTGTAAGGAATATACCCAATCCACCTATTTTACGCTCATCAGCAGATAGTGTAATATCTGCTTCAGGGTGCAGTGTTGGATTAAATGCTATTCCACTGTCAGTTATTTTAAATATTAATGAGTTATCTATTTTAGTTACTCTAATTTCTATCTCCCCTGTTTCCCCTTGAGGGTAAGCGTAAAGAATAATATTAGAAACAACCTCCTCTAAAGCTAGATTTAGTGTCATAATAGTTGAGGTGTCAATCTCTAATTCGGCACCAATGGTGTCTATGAATGTGGCTAGGATATTTAATTCTGCTATCTCATTTTTCAGATTAAGTACTTGCCTAGTAGGTTCATTATTATTTAAATATGAAACAAATAGCATTGTTATATCATCACTCTGTTCATTTCCTGCTGTGAATTTAGATAGTGATTCATTTAATCCCTCAGATATCTTTATTATTTTATTCTCAGTGGTTATCTTTTGTAGATATTTATATAATCTATCGTCGCCGTATAACTCTTTAGCGTGATTCTCAGCCTCTGTAAGTCCATCAGTGTATAAGAATATAATCTCACCTCGATTTATTGTAATAGATTCACCTTGATACCCCATTGTATCAAATACTCCCACGGGGATATTAGGATTAACTTGTAATGGTTTGACAGATTTATTTTGTTTTGAGAGAATAAATGGTGGATTATGTCCAGCGTTACAAAACTCCATTACTCCTGTTTTTATATCTAGTACTGCAACAAACATGGTAATAAACATATTAGCGTCATTATTAGCGCATATTGCTTCATTGATGCGTTGTACTATTATCGTAGGTTCATCCTCAATAGATGCTATTGAGCGGAATAGACTGCAACTGACCGCCATGAGTAGTGATGCTGGAATACCTTTACCTGATACATCACCAATAGTAAAGAATAGTTTATTATCACGGACAAAGAAATCATATAAGTCGCCGCCAACCTCTTTGGCTGGTTCAATTGTGGCATAAATATCTAGCTCTTTACTCTCAGGAAACGGTGGGAAAATCTTAGGTACCATACCCATCTGAATCTGTTGGGCAATAGCTAGTTCACTCTCAATGTGTTGTTTGCTAGCTGTGCTTATTTTTAACTCCTCGATATATTTACTAAGAGATATTTGCATATTTAGGAATGCATCATGTAATTCACTAACTTCATCTGATGATGAAACTTGTGGTAACGGCGCATTGAATTCCCCTTGTGCTATTACAGCTGCTGATTTTGAGAACTCTTTCAATGGATTAGTTATACGTTTAACAACATACCATGTCATTAAAAATATCAATATTAATGATATAATTAAAACTATCCATATAATTTTAGTAGTTTCATGTAAATCCGCTAAAACATCATCACGAAGTGAAGCGGTTAAAACAGACCATCCATTGCGTGTAATTGGCTGGAAGAAGGCATAATACTTCTCATCATTAATAGTTATCGTTGTAAGTCCCTCCTCTTGTGCAATCATTCTATCCCCCAGTTCTCTAATCGTTTCTATTGAGCATCTGGTGCTATCTAAGTCAAGAATGTGTGTATAGAATGTTTGATTCATTACTAATGAATTATCATTATGTGCCAAATAGTAACCATTTCTACTTAGCATAATTGTATAAGAGTTAGGATATGGTTTCATATTTGTTACCAATATATTCATCCAATCTAATGATAGGTCAGCCGTCATTATTCCTACTATCTTTCCTGATTTATCCTTTATGGGGTGCGAGTATGTCGTCATCAATAGTTCTGCTCCTCCACGGTCATAGTATGGTTCGCTCCAGTATGGTTTTTCCAGTAGTTTAGGTATTACGTACCAATTCATGATATGATAGTCATAATCAACACTGCCAAAGTAATCCTTCTTAATATAATCACCATCTCTAGAGTAATATGGCATATAATATTGTTCATTATCATTGAAGAAATATGGCTCAAAAGCTAATGAACACCCCATAATGATAGGGTTATTCTCTAAATTTTTGCGTAATATTATCTCTAAATTGTTCTTATTATCTAATGAGTTTTCTACTGCAAAGATTACATTATTTATACTCTGCTCAATCGTTAATAATCTAGTGTCAACCTCTGAGGTCATAGATTTTAATTCAATGTTAGACCTATTAATTGCAGCATCTGTTACTACCCCCCTGGAAAAGGAGTAGAATATCCCAAAGGCTATAACAAATAGAACTCCAACTAGTGAAACTATGGAGAGACTAAGTCGCCTTGATATTGATTTATTTATAATTATCATTTTTATTTATAATTATCGTTCTTATTATAATTATTCTCTAATGAAACTTTTAAAATCTAATCTCTGTGGCTTATTTTGATCCTGAGAAAGTATCTCTATGGCACGTTCAAAATCTTCTGGAGTTAACACCATGGTTCTCTCTCCTCGGGCATTCTTTTGTAACCTAAGTATCTCGTCAAGCATAGCTTTTTGGTGTACTCTGTTAATCGGGAGTTTGTCATTACGTAACATATCCATTACTATATCTATGGTTTCATCTCTATTCTCATAAGCCCATTGCCAACCACGTTTACTAGCCTCGACAAATCGTTTAGAGGTGTCTTTATCCATAGTATCTAAACAGTAAAGACCATCCTCAGGAATATTATGTCCTAGCTCGTTTAGATATATTATCTCACTCTTATCTAATTTGTGCCCAGTTTCTAGGCAACTTAACAATTCATTATAAGACATGGCTAGTGTTGCATCTACTGCACCAGAGAGGAACACCTCTTCACCACTCATATGGTCAATCCAGTCAACACTTACCCCTTCATTGTTGAGGGTGGTGACTGCTAGTGCGCTAAGTCCTACTTTCCATTTACCTATTCTCTTTCCCTCTAAATTTTTCAAGTCATTATTTAATGGGTTGTGAGATATAATTGTAAGTCCTGTCGTTTGTGAACTCTGCATAATATTTACTATTGGAGAGTTAACTATTTTTTCGCTGAGTGCTGATAATAGACTTAGTGTTATAAAATCGCACTCACCGCTATTTAACATATCTATTGAGTTGCGTGTTTGTGTAGGGTGAATGATTTCAACATCTAATCCAGCCTCTTTATAGAAATCTTTAACTTTAGCCACATAATATCCTGCAAATTGTGCTTGCGCACTCCATTGAGGGGAAAACACTACACGTTGTCCCCATGCGTTACATGGTAAAATCAAGAGCAAAATATATATAAATCTTGTCATTTTCATTTACTATTTTAGTGATATCGCTTTTACAGCAATTCTCTTTAATATATACACAAATATATATGATATAATAAAATAAATAATAGCTACTGCTACCAATGGGAAGAAGGCATCAAAAGTATGACTTCTAATCATATCACCAACCTTTGTTAAGTCTTGTACAGCTATATATCCTGCGATTGATGTCATCTTAAATGTTGAAATAGATTCACCTAGATAGAGTGGCATAATACGTTTAGCTACTTGCGGAACTACTATGTAAATAAATGTCTGGGATTTATTAAATCCTATCGCTAAACCAGCCTCAATTTGCCCCTTATCTATACCTCTTATACCTGTATAGAACATTTCCGATACATAAGCACCAAAGTACATTGCGAATGATATTACAGCTATAGTTGTTGCTGTAAAATCAGTTTTTGAAAATATTATATAGAAGTTAATCAATAGTATTAGCAGTATAGGGATACCACGCATAATAATTACATATATCTTAGCTATTATATTTAATAGTTTATATTTACTCATTTTAAAATAGCATGTTACACCTGCCAAGATTGTGCCAAAAAAGATGGAAAGTACAGAAACTAAGATAGTTATCCATAATCCTGAAAGTATCAATTCATATCGACCATCATGTATAAGATTATTATATGCTACATTTTTTAATTCAGTTAGGAATCCTAATTTGTGGCTTGATTTATTAGTATCTATATAATCTTTTTTTAGAGCTAATACTTGGGTTATATTTTCATAATATACATCTGAGAATAGGAAATTCCTTTTGCGCTCCTGCTTTATGCTTATGGCTGCAATAACTGCATCTACACGCTCAGCTGAAAGAGCATTGATAAGGGCTGAAAACGATAAATCTTTAAACTTAATCTTATAACCATACTCATATGCAAAGCGTTTGATGAGTTCAACCTCAAACCCTACAAGTTTGTTGTCAACTATGGTGCATAGTGGAGGAACTTGTGAACATACAGCTACTGTGAAAATCTCTCCTGTTTCTAAAGTCTCAATTTCGGGCATATCATACTTTCCCGATTTAGTTATCCATCTATACTCCATATCTTTATATACTTCACTATCTTTAAACTCGGATATAAATCTATTAAAGTCTTGCTGATACTTTACTCCAGTTTTATTAAAAATAACACCTAAACTATCCACAAAGAGAGAATTATTAACAATCTCAAATTCAGGATGTTTCTCCGATATAAATGATGTTAGATATTTATCAAATATTACAAAATCAGTTTTACCATACATTAACATGTTTAGCAAACTGGGAAAGGTTTCTATTCTTAAAATATTCTTCTCGGGATAGTGTTTTGATATAAATATATCGTGTGATGTTGCTGTACATACTCCAATTATGGAGTTTTCTGTGGCTTCAGGTGCAAGAGTTTTCATATCCTCCTTAGCGAATATGGGTGACACGCATAATAGAGTAAGTATTATAAGATATAATTTTGCAATTGGATTCGGCTTCATATGTTTTTTTACTATATATAAACACAAAGATATAATTTTATTTTAAATAATATAATGTTTGATTGTTATAAAATAGCAAAGGCTATCTCATCTAAGTGAGGTAGCCTTTACATATATTCTGATATGTTATTTATCGCTTATTACTTTTTAGCTAACTTATTTTGGATAAGGTAAGCTACTGGAGATGCAATATATAATGAAGCAAATGTACCGATGATAACACCTAACGCCATTGCGAATACGAAACTACGGATAGTTTCACCACCTAGAGCGAAGATACAGATTAACACTAGTAATGTACTTACTGATGTCATAATAGTACGTGCAATAGTGCTATTTAATGCTGAGTTGAACACTGTTAATGTATCACCCTTAGGATTAAGTGTGCGTGTTTCACGTACACGGTCAAATACTACCACTGTGTCATTTACTTGGTAACCGATAACTGTTAGGATAGCCGCGATAAATTGTTGGTCAATCTCCATTGGGAAAGGAAGTATTCCGTAGAATAGAGAGTAAAGACCAATAATTGTATAAGCTGTAAATGCTACTGCCGCTAATGCACCTACTGAGTAAGAGATATTACGGAAACGTAGTAAGATATACAATGCCATTGCCAATAGTGAAAGTGCTACTGCCCAGATTGCACCGCGAGTAATATCAGCCGCGATACTAGGACCTACCTTAGCAGTTGATAATACGCCAATCTCTTCGTTAGATACGCTGAAATCTTCATAGCTCATACCTTTTAACTCATCTTTAAGACCTGCATATAGCATTCCCATAATTTCGTCGTCAACGCTAGCGTTATCTGAATCAATCTTGTAATTAGTTGAGATACGTACTTTAGTAGCGTTATCAATAGTGATTACTGAGATTGAAGCATCTACGAAACTAGGAGCTAGTTTGTCTTGTAACTCATGAGTTTCTACTGCATGATCAAATTGTACGATATAGTTACGACCACCTGAGAAGTCGATACCTTGACTAAGACCACGTACACCAAATGAGATAGATACGATTACTAGGATAGCAGCAACAATACTGAACATCATCTTACGTTGAGAGATGAAATTATTCTTAAAGTTTTGGAATAAGTTAGCTGTTAATTTAGTTGTAAATGTGATATTCTTAAATGTTCCTTTGTTGATTAATCCCTCTAGGATAAGTCTTGTCAAGAATACAGATGTGAAGAATGAACATATAATACCAATCATAAGTGTAGTCGCGAAACCTTTGATAGGACCTGTACCATAAATCAATAGGATAATACCTGTAATGATAGATGTTAAGTTAGAGTCAAAGATTGCTGAGAATGCGTTGCTGTAACCATCAGCTACTGCTGCTTTTAGGTTTTTACCAGCTCTTAACTCCTCTTTAGCACGTTCAAAGATAAGTACGTTAGCATCCACTGCCATACCTAGTGCTAACACGATACCAGCAATACCTGATAGTGTTAATACTGCTTGGATTGATGCTAATATACCCATTGTAAAGAATAGGTTGAATACTAGGCCTAAGTTGGCAATCATACCAGGACCTACGCCATAGATTAATACCATAAATATCATAAGTAGAACTAATGCTACTAAGAATGATATCAAACCGTTTGAGATGGCTTGTTGACCTAATGATGGACCGATTACTGATTCACCAATGATACTTACGTTAGCCGCCATTTTACCACTTTTTAGTACGTTAGCTAAGTCCTTAGCCTCTTCGATACTGAAATCACCAGTGATTTGTGAACGACCACCCTCAATAACGCTATTTACTGTTGGGAATGAATATACTTGATCATCAAGTACGATTGCTACTTGCTTATCTAAGTTGTTTTGTGTGATACGCGCCCAAGCTCTTGCACCATCGTTATTCATTGACATTGAAACGATATTGCCTTGCATATTGTCAAAGTTGCTACTTGCATCTTTCACAACATCGCCACCTAGAGCTGGTTTGCCAGCAATGGTTTTTAATGCTATTAGTTGATAATATTTACCTGTTTCATCTGTTGACTTAACACCCCAAGCTAATTTTAGGTTGTTAGGAAGAATGCGTTTAGCATCTGCTGAGTTTAGAATTGCATTTACAGCGGCTGTATCTATTGTAGCTGTTGTACCTGCAACTGGACCACCTATTCCACCTACGCCCCATAATAGCTTTTCAAGGCTCTTGTATTTGCTCATTGCTGCTGAGTCAGATTGTGCTGCAGCTGTTTTAGCTGCTGCCGCGCTTAATGCTTGCAGTTGTTGGCTAATTTCGTTAGCTTGATAAGTTTCATAGAACTCTAAGTTAGCAGACCCTTGAAGTAGTTTACGAACACGTTCTGGTTCTTTAACACCTGGTAGTTCTAATAAGATTTGACCCTCACGTTCTAACTTTTGGATATTAGGTGATACTACACCGAAACGGTCGATACGTGTACGTAATACATTAGTTGAGTTATCAACCATCTGTGTAACTTCATCTTTTAAGATTGATGCTACTTCGCTGTTGCTTGATGTAGTGTTTACGCGTTCGATGTTACGGAATATCTGTGCTAAGTTACCCTCTGGAGCTAATTTATTGTACTCTGTGATAAATGAAGCAACGAAATCTGCCTCATTACGGTGCAATGAATCAGCTAAGAAGATAGCACGGTTAAAGTTTGCATCTGGGTTATCGTTTGATAATGAACGTAAAATATCAGGTACTGATATTTGTAATGTTACATTCATACCACCCTTTAGGTCAAGACCTAAACCTACTTCCATCTCTCTTACTTGTTGGAAAGTATAGTAGTTAAGATATACTTTCTCCTTTGCGATTGAGTCGATATACGCATTGTAATAGTTCTTAAATGTATCATTTGACTCATCAGCTGTCTCAGCCATAGACTGAGCATAAGCATTTGCATCCTTTGTAACACTTGAAGTTACAAATGAGAATGATAAGTAAAATACACAAATCAGAACTAGAGCAACGGCAATCACTCTGATTAATCCTTTAGTTTGCATTTGTATTAATTTATTTAATTTATTATTATATTTATATTTTAAGGTTTACTTATAGCTTGCAAATATACATTATTATTTTAATGTGAGAAATTTTTAGCACCCCTTTTGATTCGATAACTTTATATTATTGGTTGATTAGGGCTATTTTTACCCACAAGTCCAGAGCTTTATAATAATTATTTATGACCTAGATTATTTCAAGTTTTCTGATTTTTATTGAATTTGGAGTGATTTTCTCTATCTATTTAGGTATATTAAATTGTTTTAAGGGGGTAAAATCTATTTCAATATCCCCTTTTTTATTAACTTTACACCCTAATTAATTGGGAAAATATATTTTGAAAAGATTATTACATTTAGTTATATTTATTACTATGGCGTTTATGTTACATTCATGCGCCACTATTGGTAATCCTGAAGGTGGACCTAAAGATGAAGATCCGCCTAGATTGATATCATCCAATCCATTACCTAATTCTCTTAATGTTGATAAAAAGGAGGTTAAGCTAGTGTTTGATGAATTGGTGCAGATTATTAGTCAGAATGACAAGGTTGTAGTATCACCAGTGCAGAAACAGGCGGCTATTATCAAGACTAATAGTCGTACTATCACTATCACATTCCAAGATACGCTACTTGAAAACACTACATATTCAATAGATTTTTCTGATGCAATAGCTGATATTAATGAGAGTAATGCGATTGATGGTTTCTCATACGCATTCTCAACAGGTGATTCTATTGATATACATCAAATATCAGGTATGCTGCTGAATGCACGAGATTTAGAACCTCAGCAAAATACAATAGTAGGGGTGCATACTAATTTTGACGATACTACATTTAGAAAAACTCCCCTAGTTAGAATAGCTAAAACCAATGACCGTGGGCAGTTCACCATTCGCAACCTAAAGAAAGGGGATTATCAGCTATTTGCACTAAAGGATGCTAACAATGACTATAAGTTTGATTCTCCTACTGAGGATATCGCGTTCCATGGAGAGATAATTACACCCATTGCAACCGCTGTTAATGTTACGGATACAATTTTCAATGCTAATCATGAGGTTGATACTATCATTGACGCTATCCATTATAAACATACGCCAAACGATATATTGTTGTCAATGTTTAATGAGAATTTCCAATCTCAATACTTAGTGAAAAATGAACGCCCTGCCAGAAATAGACTATATCTAGAGTTTGCAGCTGCGGCTGACACGTTGCCAGAGATTAGATTATTAGGGGATTCAGTCACAGCATCTAAAGATTGGTATATAATTAATCGTTCTGAAACTAATGACTCTATAACATATTGGTTAACAGATACCACATTAATGGCTAATGACTCGATACGTATCGAGGCGCGTTATCTTCGTACCGACACAACTCAACAACTAACATACTTAGTTGACACAATTCCATTTAATATGCGTCCTACAAGAGCTGTTGCCAACAAATCTAAGGATAGTGCTAAAGAGAAAAGTTCAGAGAGAAAAGATGATGGGCAAGGTGGTGGACAAGATGGCAGACCTCCACAAGGTGGTGGTGGACAAGGTGGTGGAGAAGGTGATAGACCTCCGCGCGGCGAGAATATGGAACAGGGCGACCGTCCAGCCGAAATTGTCGATGATGAGATGGATGAAGATAACATTGAAGATGATAATGAAGATGGCGGTAAAAAGAAACGTAAGCGTAAGCGTGATGAGGATAGTGATACACTCCCTCCAGCTATTCCACATCTGGATATGAAAGTCATATCTAAGCAGACATTGGATATCTATGCACCGATATATATAGACTTTACTGAACCTATTGACTCAATATCAGATACTGCTATCAGATTGGAGATTAAGCAGGATACTCTTTGGATTCCTGTTGAGGGGATAGAGTTAAAGCGCAATAATGATTTCTCACTCCTAAATTATAAAATAGAGCATGAATGGGACGAGGGGGGTATATATAAGCTAACAGTTGACTCAGCATCTATTTATGGAATCTATGGATTATTTAATGCCCCTATTATGCAGGAATTTAAGGTGCGTAAATTGGATGAGTATTCTAACCTTTATGTAAGTGTAAATCTAAATGAAGGAGCAGTTGTCGAGCTGTTAAATGGTAGTGATATGGTGGTAAGAAGTGCCCCTGTTGAGGGGGGAGTAGCAACATTCATATATGTTAATCCAGGTGATTATTATTTACGACTATTTATTGATAGTAATGGAAATGATGAATATGACACTGGTAACTATGAGCTTAAACTTCAACCTGAAGAGGTCTATTATTACCCTGAAAAGATTCAGCTGAAGCAGAATTGGGATATTGACCAGATTTGGAATATCTATGCTGAACCGATTGACAAGCAGAAACCTGATGCGATTAAAAAGAATAAGCCTGCTAAGAAAAATCAGCAGGAGCTAGAGAAGAAAGAGGAGAGTGAAGAAGACCTTTATGTCTAAAAACGATATGCAACAGTGGAGTGAAAGAACATTATTACTATTAGGTGAGCAGGGGGTTGGGAGATTAGCCGCTGCTAAGGTGCTAGTAGTGGGTGTAGGTGGCGTAGGTGCTTATGCCGCTGAGATGTTAGTGCGTGCTGGTGTAGGAGCGTTGGATATCGTGGATGGTGATACCGTTAGCGTAACCAACCTAAATAGACAACTGATAGCATTAAACTCAACCATTGGTAAGGATAAGATTGATGTGATGAAATCGCGACTATTGGATATTAACCCTAACCTTAAAATTGATGCAAGGAGTCTATTTTTAACCCCTGAACAGGTTGCTCCATTAATTGATAATGGGGAGTATGATTTTGTGGTTGATGCCATTGATACTATTGCTCCAAAGGTGGAATTGATTAGTTATTGTATAAAGAACAAGATAAAGATAGTATCATCAATGGGTGCTGGTGGACGTATTGACCCTACCAAAATTCAGTTGGTGGATATTTCAGCAACATACCATGATGGATTAGCTAAGGTGGTGCGTGGAAAGCTAAAGGAGCGCGGAATACGTAAAGGGCTACCAGTGGCGTGGAGCGCGGAGCAAGCTAACAAATCAGCATTAATGTTACTTAATGAGCGAAATAAAGTGTCAAGTTATGGGACAATTTCATATATTCCTACTATCTTTGGGTGTATGTTAGCATCGCATGTAATACGTAAATTAATTGGGTGATGATTGAGCTAAAGGGGATAAATAAGAGTTATGGTCGATTACAAGTCTTGAAAAACTTGTCATGTGATATTCAACGCGGTGAAATAGTTTCGATAGTTGGTGCTAGCGGAGCGGGCAAAACTACGTTGTTACAGATTCTAGGCTCGTTAGATTCTCCTGATAGTGGTTCGGTGTTGTATGATGGTGTGGATATCTTTAAACTAAGTGAAGATAAACTATCTAAGTTCCGTAATAGAAATATTGGCTTTGTTTTTCAATTTCATCAACTATTGCCTGAATTTACCGCACTAGAAAATATTGCAATACCCGCTATGATAGGTGGTGATAAACAGAGCGTGGCTATGAAGCGTGCTAAGGAGCTACTGGATTATATGTCATTGGTGGAGCGCGGCGAACATAAACCATCGCAACTATCTGGTGGTGAACGCCAACGTGTGGCGGTAGCGCGTGCATTGATAAATAACCCATCAGTAATATTGGCTGATGAACCATCAGGGAGCTTAGACTCACAGAACAAGGTGGAGCTGCATAAGCTATTCTTCAAGTTGCGTCAAGAGATGGGACAAACATTCGTGATTGTTACTCATGACCAATCTTTATCAGGTGATAGTGATCGTATCTTATATATGGAGGATGGTGTTATCAGATAATTATGAATCAAGTTAAGCAAATATTATTAATAGTTATTGCAGCTGTGGGGCTGATTGCTTGTGATGATAGCAGTTATGCCACAGATTTCCAATATAATATGGTAACTTTCATAAGTAATGAGGGGGGGATGAGCTATGAATATCAAGGATATGAGGACTCACCTGTTATACAGCTGTATGATAGCGAAGTGATATCGCTACTTGAGGATAGTGGCGAACGTATAATGTTACAATATACTGAACTAGGTGTGGTGAATGGAGTACAACAGATTTCGACCATTGGCTATTCATCAGTTATTAATGATGTGTTGCGTGAATCAGATATGGAAACTATTAACAAGGTGGATATCTCACCAATGGTACTAAATAGTATTTGGCGCACGGGGAATTATATAAATATTAATTGTCAACTACTTTATACAGGTGCTGTCCGTCAGTTCCAATTGGTTATGGATAAGGCTACCGCTAGTGATGAGATAGTTGAATGTTACCTAATAGATAATACAATGAGTGTTACCACATATTATTATCGCAAAGCATTTGCTGCATTTAATGTTGAGGCTATTTGGACTAGTGCGACTTGCCAA
Organism: Bacteroidales bacterium; assembly: GCA_044433325.1. GTDB lineage: Bacteria > Bacteroidota > Bacteroidia > Bacteroidales > Muribaculaceae > HGM05232. Next base: position 4,299 of record JAWXTT010000003.1, on the reverse strand, counting down.
ACATTACGTATTTATATAGTTGAGAAGGATAACGGACAACAATATTACGATTTTACGAAAACAAATTAAAAATAGATATAAATGAAGAATAAAGAGATTAAGATAGAACTTTCACCAGAGGTAGCTCAAGGTAAGTATGCTAACTTAGCAGTAATTGCACATTCTGCTAATGAATTTTTTATAGATATGATATGTATGGCTCCTAATACACCACAAGCTAAGGTGCAGAGCCGTATAATTATGACTCCTGAGAATGTTAAACAGTTAATGATGGCTCTACAAGCTAATGTAATTAAGTATGAAAAGGCGTTCGGTGAGATTAAACCTAAAGAGATTAATAATAATGAAGTACCTCCATTCGTATTTCCTGGAGGTGAAGCATAACAATACTATTTAACTATGGAACATCCATTATATATTCATAACTCACTAACTAGAAATCGTGAGCAATTTATTCCACTTAATGCCCCTAATGTAGGGATGTATGTTTGTGGTCCTACCGTTTATGGCGATGGTCATCTGGGTCATGCACGCCCTGCCATTACATTTGATATACTTCATCGTTACCTAAAACAGTTAGGTTACAAGGTGCGCTATGTACGTAACATTACTGATGTGGGTCACCTTGAGCATGACGCTGACGAGGGTGAAGATAAGATTGCTAAAAAGGCACGTCTTGAGCAGCTTGAACCTATGGAGGTGGTGCAATATTACCTTAACCGTTACCACAAGGCAATGGAGGCATTGAATGTGTTGCCACCTAGCATTGAACCACACGCATCAGGTCATATTATTGAACAGATTGAGTATGTGAAAGGTATCTTAGATGCTGGTTTCGCTTATGAGAGTGAGGGTTCAGTATATTTTGATGTACAGAAATATAACAAAGAGCATAACTATGGCAAGCTATCAGGTCGTAACGTTGAGGAGCTGTTAAGTACTACACGCACACTAGATGGTCAATCTGAGAAACGTTGTTCTGCTGATTTTGCCCTTTGGAAAAAAGCATCACCAGAACATATTATGCGTTGGCCTTCACCATGGAGTGATGGTTTCCCTGGATGGCACTTAGAGTGTTCAGCTATGGGTGAGAAATATTTGGGTGAGAAATTTGATATACATGGTGGTGGTATGGACTTGTTGTTTCCACACCATGAATGTGAGATTGCTCAGTCGGTGGCACATTCGGGTCATGAGTCTGTAAATTATTGGATGCACAATAATATGATTACTATCAATGGGCAGAAGATGGGTAAGTCGTTGGGTAACTTTATCACACTTGATGAGTTCTTCACAGGCTCGCATGAGATTCTTACACAGGCTTATGCACCTATGACTATACGTTTCTTTATCCTTATGGCGCAATATCGTAGTACGGTGGATTTCTCGAACGAGGCGTTACAAGCATCGGAACGTGCCTTGGGACGTATGCTTGAGGGTATTAAACGTCTGAATGAGCTGAAAGCTAGCGCGGCTAGCACGGTGGATATTTCGCAAATACGTGCTAATTGTTACCAAGCTATGAATGACGATCTTAATACTCCAATTGTTATTGCTCACCTATTTGAGGCGTGCCGTATAATTAATCAGGTTAATGATGGCAATGCTACAATTACCCAAGAGCAGATTGATGAACTTAAAGAGGTATTTGAGATTTTCTTTGTTCAGATTATGGGTATGCGTACTGACTTTACAGGTGGTGGCGATGCTAATATTAAGCCTTTTGAGGATGCAGTGAATCTATTGTTGGAAATTAGAAAAGAAGCGAAAGCTAATAAGGATTGGGCTACATCAGACTTAATCCGTAACAAATTAACCGAAATAGGGTTCACAATAAAAGATACTAAAGAGGGTTACGAATGGAAACTCTCTTAATGGGAGTTCTACTCTAAAATTAAATAGCTAGAGTTTTTTGTGCTTCGTGGAGGATTATAATCATACACGAAGCACAAAAAGACCTAGCTATTTAGTTTTTATCTAGAATTCGGCGTTTTTTGGTGAACGTGGGAATGGTATCACATCACGTATATTAGTCATACCAGTTACGAATAGCACTAAACGTTCAAAACCTAGTCCGAAACCAGAGTGAGGAACAGAACCAAAACGGCGAGTATCAAGATACCACCACATATCCTTCATAGGAATATCCATCTCCTCGATACGTTTTATTAGTTTATCATAATTCTCCTCACGTTGTGAGCCACCTATAATTTCACCAATTTTAGGGAACAACACATCCATAGCACGAACGGTCTTATTATCATCATTAAGTTTCATGTAGAACGCCTTAATATCTTTAGGATAGTCAGTTAGGATAACAGGTTTCTTGAAGTGTTCCTCAACAAGGTAGCGTTCATGTTCACTTTGAAGGTCTATACCCCATGAAACAGGGAATTCAAATTTCTTGCCACAGTTTTCAAGAATCTCAACCCCTTCAGTATAAGTTAAGCGGATAAAGTCATTCTCAACTACAAAGTTCAAGCGATTAACAAGCTCCTTATCATACATTTCACAAAGGAAATCAATATCATCCTTAGCATTTTCCAATGCATATTTCACACAATATTTGATAAAATCCTCAGCTAAGTCCATATTCTCAGCAATCTCAATAAAAGACACCTCAGGTTCAATCATCCAGAATTCAGACAAGTGACGAGGAGTATTAGAGTTTTCAGCACGGAAAGTAGGCCCGAATGTATAAATTGCTCCTAGTGCAGTAGCTCCTAGCTCACCCTCCAACTGACCTGAAACAGTCAAATTAGCAGGCTTTCCGAAGAAATCTTGATCATAATCAACTGCGCCATCCTCACTGCGTGGAACATTGTTCATATCCAGTGTAGTCACTTGGAACATTGCACCAGCACCCTCACAGTCACTAGCAGTGATAATAGGAGTATTTAGGTAGAAGAATCCATTTTCATTGAAATATTTATGGATAGCAAAAGCTAATGCGTGGCGTACACGAAGCACAGCACCGAATGTGTTAGTACGTGGGCGTAAGTGCGCCTTTTCACGTAAGAACTCTAGTGTGTGACCCTTTTTCTGCAATGGATAAGTTTCCACATCAGCAGTACCATACACCTCAAGTTTCTCAGCTTGCACCTCAGCAGTCTGTCCCTTACCTTGTGACTCAACCAATTTACCAATTACATGAATACTAGAGCCCGTAGTGATAAGTTTAAGATCAGCATCGCTGAACTTAGTCATATCAAAAACTATCTGAATATTTTTGATTGTCGAGCCATCATTCAAGGCTACAAATTGCACATGTTTATTTCCGCGACGAGTTCTAACCCATCCCTTTACGCTAACCTCGGTATTAAGCAATGCTTTATCCCAGATATTAGCTATCTTAGTACGTTTAATTTCCATTTTATAGATTATATAGTATAATTATTATTCAAACGAGTTTTGACTCAAGAAATTCACCTCATCTTGAGTTAAATAACGCCAACGTCCACGTGGAAGGTTTTTCTTAGTAATACCTGCAAAATAAACTCTATCTAGTTTATTTACGTGATAACCAAGTGATTCAAATATACGTCTAACGATACGGTTACGACCTGAGTGAATCTCGATACCCGCTTGGTTACGATACTCCTCTGACACATAACTTATAGCATCAGCATGGATAACTCCATCCTCTAGTTCTATACCATCAGCTATTTGTTGCATATGCTCCTCAGTGATAGGTTTATCACACCATACTTGATAAATCTTCTTCTTCACATATTTAGGATGAGTAAGTTTAGATGCTAGTTCACCATCATTAGTAAGCAATAACACACCAGTCGTGTTACGGTCAAGACGACCTACTGGATATATACGCTCTTCACAAGCATTCTTAACGATATCCATAACCGTGATACGACCATTAGGATCATCAACAGTAGTAACACAATCTTTAGGTTTGTTAAGTACTATGTAGCATTTACTTTCAAGTGTCACAACCTTCTCCTTATACTCAACTACATCCTTGCGAGTAATCTTAGTACCTAGTTCACTAACGCTAACACCATTAACCTTAACAAGACCATTTTGGATAAGTTCATCAGCCTCACGACGAGAGCAAACTCCTGCGTTAGCCATAAACTTATTCAAGCGCATCTCTTCATTTGGATCAACCTCAGGTGTTTCATACTCAACACGTTTAGGACGTGGAGTAAATTGCAAACGTGGGTTGTTGTTATAGCCGCCACGGTTGTTATTATAGCCTCCTTGACGGTTATTATTGTTGTAACCCCCTTGGCGATTGTTATTGTTGTACCCCCCCTGACGGTTGTTATTGTTGTAACCCCC
>JAWXTT010000002.1:0-63305 GCA_044433325.1 Bacteroidales bacterium | reverse complement strand
ATATACATTGATGGCGTTTACGCACTGCTTCAAGTCCCTCTAGGACCTGAATGGAATTTGCGGAATATCCTTTTTCTTCTTCTGACATAATCTTTTCAATTTTTAGCAAGCCTCTAAGCTGAATTTTAACTTAATAACCTCCTACATTACCCCACTCCATCTCACATTTTTTAGTAAAAATAGAGCTAACAAATATAGTAATTTTTCTGCAAATACTAAAATAAAAATAAGATAATGATTAATCCTATATTTTTTACATTTCAGCTCTACTTAGTATAATTAACGTAACCGCCATTACAGTAACCACCATTACGTTAATTAAGACATGATATATTTAGATATGAATAAAGCGTTAAGTAAAAACTTAACGCTTTGTAGCCCATAGGAGAGTCGAACTCCTCTTTCAAGAATGAAAATCTTACGTCCTAACCGATAGACGAATGGGCCAAAATATCTTAGACCACTATAACCTTACCAACAATAGTTATTGCGCTTAAATTAAGCAGCAATCTTGTTGATGCGAAGAGCTAACTTGCTCTTTAGATTAGCAGCTTTATTCTTAGATATAACTTGTTTCTTAGCAAGTTTGTCTAATAATGCACTTACTTTAACTAAAGCAGCTGATGCTTCTTCTTTGTTAGTCATTGCTCTTAGGCGACGAACTGCAGTACGTGCAGTTTTAGCGTAGTAGCGATTATGTAGTCGTCTTTTTTCTGTTTGACGAATTCTTTTGATTGATGATTTGTGGTTTGCCATTTTCTTATTTCTTTAAAAAACTGCTTTTATAATTGTAGCCCATAGGAGAGTCGAACTCCTCTTTCAAGAATGAAAATCTTACGTCCTAACCGATAGACGAATGGGCCATTTGCTTCAATGGGCAGTTAATCCCTAAAAGCGAGTGCAAATATAGGAACAATATTTAATACTACAAAATTTTAATATAACAAATAGTGTATTTTTAGCAATATTTTAATAATCTCCCATCCTAATAGTGCATAATATAATTTTTTTTACTATTTTTGGGATAAAAGAAAAGGATAACTTATGTATGAGAGAGTAACAGGAATAGTACTCCATATCACTAAATATTCAGACAAAAACTCGATAGTTCATATTTATACCGATAAATATGGCAAGTTATCATTTCTTATATCTGAAAGCGGAGGAAAGGTTGCCAAGATGCGTCGCGCCATCTTAATGCCTCTATCGTTAGTTGAGGTTCAGGCAAGAATGAGTGCGGGTAAGGAGATTTATACGATGAGCGATGTAAGATTGCTATATAATTGCACATCAATTCATTCAGATCCAATCAAAAATGCAATAGCAATGTTTATGGCTGAACTTATTAGTCGTAGCGCAACCGTACGTGAGGAGAACTCACCCCTATTCCGCTATCTATTCCAATCAATAGAACTATTGAATCATCTACAACAGGGCGTTGCCAACTACCATATATGTTTTATTTATAATCTAGGAGCATTTCTAGGTATTCAACCATATATCGAGAGTTACACCGAGGGAGCGTGGTTTGATATGATTAATGGCCGATTCAGCCGAAACAAGCCTACTCACAATAATATACTAGAGCCCGAAATGGCACAAGTTATTATCCCACTATCACGTATGACCTTTAGCAATCTGCATAAATTTAACTTTAACCGAAGTGAACGTAACCAAATATTAGATATTATAATACGCTACTATCAGGTACATAATTCAACAATAGGGACATTGCGTTCACCTGAAATCCTTAAACAGCTATTTAATTAGAGGGGACTTCTTATAATTGGTTTTATTCGATTTTAAGAAGTCCCCTAGAATCAAAATCCTCAACTTCGCGATCTAATTGGGAATTTAGCATAACTAGATTTACCCCTAGTGAGCCTACGACACCTAACGATTGACAATCGCAACACTCCTTTATCATATTATTAAGCTCCTCCGCTGTTAGGTTTTCTCTATATTTCTCTATCCTTTTCACTTGAACCATAGCAGCTGCTGGGGTTATTAAATCAGATTTCTCGCCACAGATGATTAGCTCATCTGGGATATTTTCATACATAACATATGGGTGATATCTACTGAAAACCTTTAAACGCTCGTCGTGACTAGGAATTACCCCATTACCATTACTATATGGAACTCCCCAAAAATATCTTAGACTAGCGGTATCACCGTCAGCATTTAAAATATTATAGTCTATGATTGTCACATTATTTATATTATATATAGGTGACACTATTTGCTTAGGATATAGCCAATCAACGCTAGCTATATAAACAATAACTGCTATGATATAGAATAAAATTAGCACCTTAATAATATTTAGCCAATTGGACATAACTTTAAATTGTAGTTATAAAGATAAAATCCAATAACAAGTTACAGTTAGATTTTGTTCGGAGCTAAAATAATATTTTATAGGGATATTGGATATCCCATAGAAATAGAGCCTCACCTATTACGGATGTTCCTGCTTTGCAACGGTCTTTACTCTCTACGATTTCACAGAATTGCTCTACCGAACTCACATTAAGAAAAGAGCGAGTTTGTTTTTCGTTTAAGATATGTAAGATAATTATTAAATTCCGCTTTAGAAATCCCTAAACTATTATAACCTATTTGCATGGCAACCTCAATTAAATCAATTCTCATTAAAACATCCTTACTGATAACTCGCTTTGCATCAGAAAAAGAGATAGATTCAATAAACGACTTTACGATACTACTATTAAGTAAATCTCTAGTTATTTCTGCAAACTGTAAATTTTCAAAACCTATTGAATAACATGTATCATCAAGCATTACAGGCTTATTGCCTATAGGAGCTACAAGAGAAAATCTAATCTGTTTATATAATCCAGAAACTACGACTTTATATGAACTGAACGAGTACTCTCCTATTCCAAACAAGCTAAATCTAGGCTTTCCCTTATATATAGAACTTTTACGACCATCTAAAAAATCTGAATACCCTAATAAATACCTATACAATGCGGGTGAAGTAATCGCTAAACTATCCGTACTATCTCCACTCTTATGTTGAGTAACAATAACATGCTTTTTGACCTCAGCTATACTATCTTTTTTAATATCTGAACTTTTAATCAATGGATATATATCATCCAACTCTAAATCATATTCCTCGCCAAAACCATTAGTAAACCCATTATTCGACAGCGTTAACTCCATTACCTTTGCACAATCATGCTTTAATCCTGAACGCCATTCTAAAGGGGAGAAACCATCAATATCTGATGTGCTATTATATTTCTGAACATTACTTACAACCCTATCTCCTACTAATCCAAATGTTCTAAGATAATTATTTGAATATAAATTATATGCTTTACAAATATTCTCTTTGTTTATATCTGAAATCTCACCTAAAAACAAAGACGCATTAACTGAAACATTAAACTCTTTCAAAGAATCAAATTCAAATTGGTGCAAATTAGTCAAACCATAACCATAGTAAGTTTTATTAATCGTAAGGTTTTTTATAACGTTATTTTTGACAAGAAATGCAATCTTTCCTTTTAGATGTTGCCTCTCCTGTATTATTTTTAGTAAAATATATTCTGCTATATCAAAATTACCTTTACCTGTAATTGCATCACAACCATTATTCCCTTTAAAATTTGATTTAGCAGGTATATTTGAAGAGTTAATTTCACCTAACTTGCTAGTTGTAACCCAAGGCGGGTTACCTATAAATAAAACATCACTTTCCGTTATTGATGAGAAATCAAAATTAAAAATATTATCATGATAAATATTAAATTTAACGTCAGAATATTGTTCAGACAACTGAAATACCTCATCTATATATGGCTTGTATGTATCTATGGCATATATAGTTCCGATAGAGCTAAATACATCTAATGCCGCCTTAATAAAATTACCCTTACCGCATGTAGGTTCAACTATAACCTTTGGATTAATTCCCTGTTTTTTTAAAAACGAACATACATATAGAGCAAATTTATAATCAGTCTGCCAATCTCCAAATTCTTTTCTATTTTGACCCATATCTTACTATATTAGTAATGCCGTTTATCTCCTCACTTAGTTCAACAACTCTTTTGTATTGCAATCTCCATTGTAGCGCATTTGATATCGTTAAATAGCCTATTTGAGGTGGATTTTTTAAAATTTCTTCAGCCATATTTGCTAGCGTAACATCATCAGCAGGAATATTATGATTGCTTAAAAATGCAAAAATATCATCGCTATTACCATTGTTATTGATTATATTAACAATCCCAGTTGTGGTTTGATAATCCGCTGTTCTACTTTTATCAATAAATGTACATGATAAATAATTTAGCGCACCCTTTTTCGTACTGTCACAGTCTATTTTATTATAAACAAATAGAATTAAATTATATCCTAATCCAAATATTTTTTGACTACTATTCTTAAATGGACAACTAGATTGAGGTTGCTTTATAGATGTAACTTTTATATCTGTATTTAACAACGGCAAATCCAATCCTTTAGCAGAGCTACCTTTTTGGAATGAGTAATTATTTGCTAAAAAATCCTGAAATCTATGTTCCACAAAAGTACCAATAGCCTTACCATCTGTAACCCCATATAAATTGGCATAATAAAGATTATCTTCGGTAACACAAAACTCTTTAGCGGCTTGTATAAGTTGATTTATTGTCATAACAATTGTAATTTACCTGCTAATATATAGATAGTTTCTATGATATCCAAATTTTAATCAATTATAACGGTAGCTTATAGGGATATTGGATATCCCATAGAAATAGAGCCTCACCTATTACGGATGTTCCTGCTTTGCAACGGTCTTTACTCTCTACGATTTCACAGAATTGCTCTACCGATATTTTGCCACGTCCCACCTCTAGGAGTGTCCCTACTATGGCGCGTACCATATTACGCAGAAATCTATCTGCTGTTATGGTAAACACCCACTCACCGTCGGCAATTTCGCTCCACTTTGCATAGGTTACTTTACAGTTATTGGTGGCTACATCGGTGTGTAGCTTGCTGAAACTAGTAAAGTCAGTATAGCGATATAACTCCTTAGCCGCACGATTCATCGCTTCAAAATCTGTTGCATAAGGTATTAAGCAACTATTAGCGTATTTAAATGGTGATTTACATGTATGCACGTAATATTTATAACTACGACTAGTTGCATCAAAGCGCGCATGAGCATCCCCAGCAACAGGAGCAATAGCATAAATAGCGATATCACGACCAATGATTGAATTTAAGCTACGTATTAGCGGAGCAGTATCCACAATAGGATTAGTGATATCAAAATGGGCTATCATCATAGCAGCATTAACCCCCGCATCTGTGCGTCCTGCACCAACTATTGCTATCGGTTCGCGCAATATTTTACTGAGAGCCTCCTCAATAGTTTGCTGAACCGATAATGCATTAGGTTGTGACTGCCACCCATGATAAGGTGCGCCATTATAAGCTAATTTTATGAAATATCTATTTGCCAATGATATTAATCTTTTTCTAGATAGGTATATCCATATAATCCTGAGCGATAATTACTAAGAAACTCGCGACCCTCCTCTGGTGAGATACGTCCCGATTTCATTGATGCGGTCACCCAAGCCTCGACATTACGTACTAACTTTTTAGGGTTATATTGCACATAGTCTAATACCTCAGCCACTGTTTCACCATCGATAATTTGATCTATCTCATATTTATCTTTATATACACTAATATGTACAGCGTTAGTATCACCAAATAGGTTGTGCATATCCCCAAGAATCTCTTGATAGGCACCTACTAAAAACACACCCATATAATATGGTTCACTGGCTTTGATTTGGTGTACAGGTAACGATGTTTGAATACCATTAGCTGTGATGAAATTTGAAATCTTACCATCCGAATCACAAGTAATATCTTGTAGAGTTGCAGTTCTGGTAGGGCGTTCATCTAATCGTGAGATAGGCATAATAGGGAATACCTGATCAATAGCCCATGAATCTGGCAATGATTGGAAGAGTGAGAAGTTACAGAAGTATTTATCAGGAAGAAGTTTATTTACCTGCCTTAACTCCTCTGGTGCATGTTTCAACCCCTTAGCGATATCACTAACATCACGTGCAATAGACCAGAATAGTTTCTCGACCATAGCTCGTGTGCGTAAATCTAACATCCCTAGACTGAATAAATCTAGAGCTTCATCCTTAATCTGCAACGCATCGTGCCAATCCTCAAATACACGTGCTGGATTTATCTTATCCCATATATTATATAATTCGCGTACTAATTCATGATCATCTTCGGTTACAGCGCGATCCTCCTCCCAAACAGGAAGTTTGGCAGCCTCTAACGCCTCAAAAATTAACACCGAATGATGAGCTGTCAATGAACGACCCGATTCAGTGATGATATTAGGTTGTTTAAGTTCATTCTTACTACAAGCATCAACAAGTGCTGAGATTGAGTCATTCACATACTCCTGAATAGAGTAATTCATAGAGCTACCACTAGAGCTACTACGCGTACCATCATAGTCAACCCCTAAGCCACCACCTATATCTATAAAGTCTATATCGTACTCCATACGGCACAGTTGCACATAGAATTGGGCTGCCTCACGCAACGCATTCTTGATACGACGTATCTTAGTAATCTGACTACCTATATGGAAATGGATCAACTTCAAGCAATCACGCATATCCCTTTTATCTAGGAAGTCTAACGCCTCAAGCAGTTCACTCGAATTTAAACCAAACTTACTTTGGTCACCACCTGACTCCTCCCATTTGCCACTACCTGAACTAGATAATTTAATACGAATACCTAGATTTGGACGTATTTTAAGTCTTTTAGCTACATCAGCAATCAGTTTAAGCTCATTCATCTTCTCAACTACTAGGAAGATACGACGACCCATCTTTTGTGCCAAAAGTGCTAACTCAACATAATCCTCATCCTTATAGCCGTTACATATAATCAGTGACTGTTCCGCAATATTAATAGCTAATACCGCGTGAAGTTCAGGCTTTGAACCAGCCTCTAGTCCAATATTGAATTTTTTACCATGACTTACAATCTCCTCCACCACTTGGCGCATTTGGTTTACTTTAATTGGGTAGATCACAAAATTGTCAGCCGTATATGAATAAGTTTCAGCTGCTTGTTTAAAGCATCGCGAAATCTTTTCAATCCTATTATCCAGAATATCAGGGAAACGAATCAATACAGGTGAAGTAATATCACGCACCTGAAGTTCATCCATAACCTCCTTTATATCAACTGATGCATACTCTTGACGTGGAGTAACAATTACATGACCCTTCTCATTGATTGAGAAATATTTCAATCCCCAACCATTGATATTATATAGTTCAGCACTATCCTCAATGCGCCATTTTCTCATATATAACTATTATATTAATTAATTTGACAATCCTAATCAACAAACAAAATTAATTATTAATTGTCAATAACTAAAATATCAGGTACAATTTATTACAAATACGAAAAAAATTTTATAATTTTGCACCGAATAGGTATATAGGGATAATGAATACTTATCCCAAATTTGAGAAAATAAACAAATTATTCACATAATAAAAATTTAAGTCCAATGGTAAATTACAAAGACTTAGGCTTAGTAAACACTAAAGATATGTTTGCTAAAGCTATTGAAGGCGGATATGCTATCCCAGCTTTCAATTTCAACAACATGGAGCAATTACAAGCAATCGTTAAAGCTGCTGCTTCAACTAAATCTCCAGTTATTCTTCAAGTATCTAAAGGTGCTCGCGCTTACGCTAACGGTACACTACTTCGCTATATGGCTGAAGGTGCTGTTGCTTATGCACAAGAACTAGGTTGGGAAAAACCACAAATCGTTCTTCACCTTGACCACGGTGATAGCTTTGAAACTTGTAAAGCTTGTATCGAAACTGGTTTCTCATCAGTTATGATTGATGGTTCACACCTATCATATGATGAAAACGTTGCATTAACTAAGAAAGTAGTTGACTTCGCTCACCAATACGATGTAACAGTTGAAGGTGAACTAGGTGTATTAGCTGGTGTTGAGGATGAAGTATCTGCTGAAGAGCACACATACACTCGTCCAGAAGAGGTTGTTGACTTCGTAACTAAAACTGGTTGCGATAGTTTAGCTATCTCTATCGGTACATCTCACGGTGCTAACAAGTTCAAACCAGAACAATGTGAAGTAGCTGCTGATGGTACATTAGTTCCTCCTATGCTACGTTTCGACGTATTAGAAGGTGTTGAAAAAGAATTACCTGGATTCCCAATCGTACTTCACGGCTCATCTTCAGTTCCACAAGATGAAGTTGCTACTATAAACAAATATGGTGGTGCTATGAAGGATGCTATCGGTATTCCTGAAGAATGGTTACGCAAAGCTGCTGCTTCTGCTGTATGTAAAATCAATATCGACTCAGATAGCCGTCTAGCTATGACAGCTGCTGTACGTGAAGTATTTGCAACTAAACCAGCTGAATTTGACCCACGTAAATACTTAGGTCCAGCTCGTGACAACATGGAAAAACTTTACAAACACAAAATCGAAGCTGTATTAGGTAGCGCAGGTAAAGCATAGTTCTAAAACTGAGCTTTACAAATAATAGCAAGTGGATATAAATACTGTTTCATCAATCTTTAAGATAAGATTTTGATAAATCAGGTTTTAACACTACGCTATTCTAAATAATACATATCTACATTTAGATAAATTCCCAAAAAAGGGGGTAGTCCGAGAATAGGGATTACCCCCTTTGCTATAACTAGCTTATGGGGACTTCTAAAAATTGAATTTTAACGCTTTTCTATTTTGATGCTTCCAAATATAATCTGAGCGCAAATATGCTTGTATATACCATTTTAGAGAACTAAAAGCGGTTAATATTGGGGATTTCCATATATTAACCGCTTTGGTTTTTTATTAAGTTGGTAGCTGTGTTACGCTATCTCTTTGCCTGTGACGTAGAATGTGCTTTTAAATTCGGCTATTTCATCCTCTCCGTTTTTTATTGATACGGTTAGGTGACATAGGCGGTTAGTGCGAGCATTAACAGTTGCTATGGCTGTTACTACTCCACTTGAGATTGCCTTGTAATATGATACTGACGAATTTATTGTTACAGATAACACACCGTAATAGTTAGCTGCTACTGCTGCTGCAAAGTCTGCTAATGTGAATATCAATCCACCATGTAGCGTACCTGCCCCATTATGCATAGTTTCGGCTATTGTGCAATTAACCACACAACGACCCTCGCTAACCTCGTCAATAGACATACCTAGTGATGCCGCTAATTTATCACCTTCAAAGAATTTGCGAACATCCTCAAGGCTTTTAAACTTTCCCATATTATTTAATCTCGTTTGAAGCTATTAGCTCCACATCATTTGCTTCAAGTATCTCAACCGCTTTAGCTGAATCAGAGGTATGAATTACCGCCATAGCTACATCAGCTTCGGCACTATTAGTAAAAGCATACATATAGTCAATGCTAATTCCATTATCTGATAATACCTTTAACGCAATATTCAATGCACCAGCTACATTCTTCATCTTAATACAAATTACACCCACTGAGTTTACTGAAAGGTTATTAGCGCGTAAAACCTCAACAGCCTTTTCAGGTGAGCTGACAATCATACGTAAGATACCATAATCAGTTGCATCAGCTACACAGAATGCTGACATGCTAATTCCATGTTGAGCTAATATATTTGTTACTCGCTCTAAACTCCCAGTTTTATCCTCTAGGAAGATTGATAATTGTTGTATAATCATAATATCAGTTATTTAGGTCTATTATCTATTACTCTTACTGCTTTACCCTCAGAACGTGTCAATGAATTAGGTTCAACCAGTTTAATTGTTGCATTAATACCTAATAGGCTATGTACATTCTGTGCGATACGTTTCTTTAAACGTTCAATCTCTTTGATTTCAGTTGTCCAGAATTTCTCGTTTAATTCCACTTTAATCTCCATAGTGTCAAGATTGTTAACACGGTCAACAGTGATTAAGTAGTTAGGAGAAGCCTCCTCTAAGTCCATAAGAACCGCCTCAACCTGTGATGGGAATACATTTACACCACGAATAATTAGCATATCATCACTACGTCCTAAGATACGTCCCATACGCACCATGGTACGACCACACTCACACTTCTCAATAGTCAAACTACAAAGGTCACGTGTGCGGTAACGCAATAGTGGCATAGCCTCCTTAGTAATAGTTGTAAATACTAGCTCACCCACTTCACCATAAGGTAATACCTCGCCAGTTTTAGGGTCGATAATTTCAGGGATAAAATGATCTTCAAATACGTGGCTACCATTTTGACATTCACACTCCATAGAAACTCCAGGACCTATAATTTCACTTAAACCATAGATGTTATACGCTTTGATTTTCATCTTCTCTTCGATAAAGCGACGCATCTCCTCAGTCCAAGGCTCAGCACCTAATAGGGCGCATTTAAGTTTCAAATTATCAACGATTCCCTTAGCATCAATAGTTTCAGCTAAGAATGCTGCATAAGATGGAGTACATGCAAAGGCAGTAGTTCCGAAGTCTTCATATAGTTGTATCTGTCTTTTAGTGTTACCTGCTGAGATTGGAATAACCGAAGCTCCTACCTTCTCAACACCATAGTGTAACCCTAAACCACCAGTAAACAAACCATAACCATAAGCTACTTGTACTATATCCTTTTCGCCAACACCTGCCATAGTTAATGAACGAGCTACAACCTCAGCCCACATATCCACATCATATTTAGTGTAACCTACTACTGTTGATTTACCTGTAGTACCACTTGAGGCGTGTACACGTACAACCTCACTTTGTGGAGTAGCAAACAAACCGAATGGATAGTTATCACGTAAGTCAGATTTATAAGTAAATGGTAAATCTTTTAGCTGACTAACATGTTTGATATCCTTTGGGTTAATACCTGCATCGTCCAATGCTTTTTTATAGAATGGAACATTGTTATAGATACGTTCCACCATTTTGCGCAGGCGCATTGATTGTAACATTTCAATCTCTTCACGGTCTGCACACTCAATTTCATCCCAATATTTTTTCATGGTATTTGGATTTATGTTTTTATTTAGATTAAATTATTTAAATTGCAATTTCAGCACCTAGTTTAAAGGCTTTTAGGTTAAGTTCAACTACCTTCTCACCTTTAGATTTGAACATAGTTTCAATAGCTTCGTAATATTTTTCGGTAGCAATCTCAGTATATTTAGCAGCAGCACCTAGAATAACCACATTACTAGCACGAGCATTTCCAGCCTCCTTAGCCACAGCAGTAGTATCAAAACTAATTGCATTATGCGCTTTTAACTCCTCCTCTATTTTACTAATCTCAGGATAGTTAGGTATATTTATAAATGGTTCATTAGATGTTACCACCTTGCCATCCTCAGCTAGATACTCAACATAACGTAAAGCCTCCATAGGTTCAACACCAATAATCAAATCAGCCTCACCCTTAGCAATTAAGTCCGAGTAGATAATATCTGAGCTGATACGCAAGTGTGATTGTACATCACCACCACGTTGGCTCATACCATGAACCTCAGCTTGTTTTAGGTTTAAGCCGCTTAACATTGCAGCAGTATCTATGATAGATGCGATAGTTAGAATACCTTGACCCCCTACGCCCGCTATAATTATATTCTTTTTCATCATCTTATTTTTTTTTATTTTTACGCATAAGTGTTTGGATACATTCACGTTGTGCTAATATCACTGAAACACCATTATATTCATACTCCTCAAGTAGAGTTTTCACATTCTCGTCATGATTTTGTGGAAGAGGCACAATAGTACGTATATGCTCAGGCTCAACACCTAGACCTATACATATATTTTTCAACTTATCAGTACCAGCAGATTTTTGACCACCTGTCATAGCTGTTGTTGAGTTATCTGAGATAATAATAGTTACCTTACATTCATCATTAATAGCATCTAACAAACCAGTCATACCTGAGTGAGTAAATGTAGAGTCACCAATAATACCAATAGCAGGATGTAAGCCACCATCAGCAGCCCCTTTCGCCATAGTAATAGATGCACCCATATCCACACAAGTACTAATTGAGCTAAATGGAGGTAACGCACCTAATGTATAACAACCGATATCCCCAAAGATATGCTTTTCGTCATAACCTAGCAACGACTCCTTAATAGCATCATACATATCACGGTGTCCGCAACCTTTACATAGTGCAGGTGGACGACCTGCAATAAAATCAGGAGTTTCAAAAGTAACCTTAGGCGCATAGCCAAGAGCAGCCGCTAAGGTTTCAGGAGTTAACTCACCTACACGAGGTAGTACGCCATCCAAACGACCCTTGATTTTAGGATTGTTGCAGTAACCACGAAGATACTCTTCATAGATTGGGTAACCCTCCTCAACCACAAGAATTTCATCATATTTCTCTAGGAAAGCATCAATCTGTTTACGTGGAAGTGGATATTGTGAAATTTTCAATACTGGGATATTAAGTTTATTCTTTTGAAGAGCCTCCATTGAATAATTATAACCTATACCGAAAGCGATAATAGCTTTAGTTCCTTCACCCTCAACAACCTTTAGGAATGGAGACTCCTCTGATAGAGTTTGCATTTTCTCCTGCAACTCCAATAAGTTATTATAACGACCACGAGCAATAGCAGGTAGCAACACCCATTTTCTCATATTATGCTCAGCAGTCATAGGGTTCATATCACGCATAGGTTTACGTTTGATAACCGCACGTGAGTGAGAAAGACGAGTAGTTACACGGAACACTACAGGTTTTTCGATAGCTTCAGACATATCCAAAGCATAATGAATAGCATCGTAAGCCTCCTGTTGCGTACTAGGTTCCATAATAGGAAGTAGCGCAAACTTACCATACATACGTGAGTCCTGCTCATTCTGTGACGAGTGCATTGATGGGTCATCAGCAACCACCATTACTAATCCACCCTTAACACCAGTCATGGCAGAGTTCATAAATGCGTCAGCTGCCACATTTAATCCCACGTGTTTCATACATACAATGCTACGTTTACCAGTATATGACATACCTAATGCACCCTCAAAAGCAGTCTTTTCATTAGCAGCCCATGATGCACGTATCTTTCTTTCTTGAGCTTGTGGTGAGTTCTGAATAAATTCAGTAATCTCAGTAGATGGAGTACCCGGGTAAGCATAAACCCCTGATATTCCTGCGTCAATAGCTGCACACGCAACCGCTTCCGCACCTAATAATAGTTTTTCAGTCATCTCTATATTTGTTTTCTATGTTTTTCTATAACAATCTATTCTTTTGAACTATGCAAATATAATATTTATAGGTATAAATAGCCACAAAAATGTAGTTTATATTCATAAATCTATAAAAAATAAATCTAAAACCCCTTTTGACGCTCTTTTTCTCGAAAAAATCGGGGGATGAATCCTAGGTGTTTGATTATTGTTGGTAGGGTGCCGTAGTAGTGGCACATTATGGATAGACGTTCGCGTAGTGAACGGTAGCGGTTTTTATCGGTTATTCCTGCCACTAGGTAATCTATAAAGGTGGTGGGGATATATTGGTTGTTTTTAGACTTTAATAAACACTCGATACACCATTTGTAGTCAGCTGAAAAACGGTATTGCGTATCATACTCCCCGACTATGGAGTGTTTAGCTACAAAGGCTTGGTGACATACTAACATTCCGTTGCTGAAACTCTTGACGGTTAGCTCCTCTGGTGGTGACAGGTGGCGTGCGCCTAGCTTTTCACGTGCGGCATTAACCAAATCAGTATTACCATAGATAATATCCGCATCTGTTGACTTAGCCGTTTCGGCTATTAACTCTAAGATATTATTGGCGGCAAATGCGTCCCCTGCATTTAAAAAGATAAGATATCGACCCTTAGCCATACGTACCCCTTTGTTCATTGCATCATAAAGTCCTTTGTCAGGCTCAGATAATATTGTTGTATTAGGGATATTAGCCTCACGCGCCATAGTAACTGTATTATCCTTGGATGCACCATCAATCACTAGATATTCATAATCGGTAAATGTTTGAGTCTTGACGCTATCAAGTGTTGGCTGTAGCTCACACTGGGCGTTGAACGTTATGGTAATTATCGAAAAAAGTGGATTCATCTATCTTATTTTTCTACAAAAATAATCTTTTAGATGCAAAATTTGCTAAAAGTGTAGTTTTTTTATCAAATAACAACTTCTATTTCTAATAAAAAGATTACATTTGCAGTGATTAAAAACTATTTTAAACTAAAAAACTTATAACAATGGCTTACGTAATTAGTGATGACTGTGTTGCTTGTGGTTCATGTATGGCTGCTTGTCCAGTAGAAGCTATCTCAGAAGGAGATATCTATTCAATCGATGCTGATACTTGTATCAGTTGTGGTTCTTGTGCTGAAGCATGTCCAAGTGAGGCTATTAGCGAAGAGTAATCAGAAACAATAATTATAATCAACCAAAAGGGCGTTTGGCTTAAACACCAATTATTGATTATAGATTCTGTTACGCTTAAAAAGATTAAAGGGGTGGTATAACTTGTTAGTTATCCGCCCCTTCTTTATTGTATGTGGTTGCTTAACTTAGAGCATTCCCATTAAGTCTAATATAAATGGGGTTAGGATGGCGGTGAATATTCCATTTATGGTTAATCCTAGCGAGGCGAATGCTCCGTGTGTATCACTCACACCCATTGCACGATATGTCCCGAAGGCGTGTGCTGCTGTTCCCATTGATAACCCTTGAGCCACTGGAGTATTTATCCTAGACAATCGCATTAGTCTGAAACCTGCCATTCCACCGAATAATCCTACTACTATTACTACTGCTGAGGTTATGGATGGGATTCCACCCACTGCACTGGTTACCTCCATAGCGATAGGGGTAGTTACTGATTTGGATGCGATGGATAAGATGACTAGTTGTGATGCTCCTAGTAGCTTTGCCACTAACACTACTGATATCACCCCTAATACACATCCTGCTATCTCAGCTAGTATAATAGGTATCATCTGCTTACGTATGGTTGATAGCTGCTTATATAATGGCACTCCTAATGCTACTATGGCTGGCTTTAGCCAAAATTCTAGCAATTGACCACCATCATTATATGTTTCAACTGAAATTCCTGTTACCGTAAGTAGCAGTATCATCAGTCCTATTGTAAATAGTACAGGGTTACATAACGCCTTGAGATATAGATTAGGAATACGCATCTGAGCCATCTGTATTGCTGCATAAATTAGAAATGTTATAGCTAACAATATATATTTATCTGAAAGAAATTCTATCATGAGCGACGACGTATTACAATCTGATGAATCCACCCTGTTACCAATATAACAACAATGGTACTAACTGCTGATGCGACAATGATGGGAATTATCTCCCCCTCAATCAAATCAAAATATAGCATTATTGCAACACCTGGAGGGATAAAGAATATTGCAAGATTCTTTACTAAGAAATTAGACAACCCCTCGACCCAACGAAGTTTCACAACTCCTAACTTTAAAAACAGTGCTAAGAGTAGCATCCCTATAATACTACTAGGAAACTTTATACCTGTTGCCCAAACTATTAGCTCACCTAGAGCTAGACAGACAAAGATTATTGCACATTGAATAACCATAATTTTCTCTGTTATTTGCGATGTAATGTGATAAAACTATACGCTATTTTATTCTTTTCATCCGCTTCATAACGGATTTCATCCTTAACGCTCCACTGCTGCATATCTATCTCAGGGAAGTGAGTATCAGCCTCTGGAAACTCAGCATGGATACGTGTTAGATAAATAGTTGAAACTAGCGGAAGTGCTGCACGATAAATCTCAGCACCACCTATTATATAACGTTCAGTATTGTCATTATCAGTCATTGCCATTGCCTGCTCAACCGAGTGAGCTACAACAATATTATCAGCCGTAAACTCAGCATTACGCGTGATTACCACATTTTTACGCCCTGGCAATGCTCCCTTTGGCAACGAGTCAAAGGTCTTGCGCCCCATAATTATTGCACCACCCATCGTTATCTCCTTGAAATGCTTTAAATCAGCAGGAAGATAACATAGCAAATCCCCTTTCGCGCCAATAGCTCCATCCTCGGCTATTGCTACTATTAATGATAAACCGCTCATAACTAAACTGCTACTATTCCTTTGATATGAGGTAGTGGGTCGTAATTCTCTAGTTTGAAATCCTCATCTTTGAAGTCAAATATTGATTTTACCTCTGGGTTAATCCACATTGTTGGTAGCTTACGTGGTTCACGGCTAAGTTGTTCATTTATCTGATCTATATGGTTTGAGTAGATATGTGCATCCCCTAGAGTATGAACAAAATCCCCAACTTTCAACCCTGTAACCTGCGCTACCATCATAAGTAATAACGCGTACGATGCAATATTAAATGGTACACCTAAGAAAGTATCAGCACTACGTTGATACAGTTGCAGGCTTAATCGTCCATCAGCCACATAGAATTGAAAAAAGGCGTGACAAGGTGGCAAATTCATATTAGGCAAATCTGCAACATTCCATGCACTAACTATTATACGTCGTGAGTCTGGGTTATTCTTGATAGTGTTAATCACCTCAGTGATTTGGTCAATATGTCCACCATTATAGTCTGGCCAACTACGCCATTGATAACCATATATATGTCCTAGGTCTCCATCTTCATCAGCCCATTCATTCCATATACGCACCCCATTCTCTTGTAGATACTTTACATTGGTATCACCCTTTAAGAACCATAGTAGCTCATAAATTATTGATTTCAAGTGTAGTTTCTTAGTTGTTAACATTGGGAAACCATCCTCTAAGTTAAATCGCATTTGATACCCGAACACGCTCTTTGTGCCTGTTCCTGTACGGTCTTCCTTATATACTCCGTTATCTCTAACGTGTTGGATTAAGTCTAGGTACTGTTTCATTGTAGTATTTATAGTCAAAAAAGGGTAGTATAGTCATTGCCATTTAATTGCAACCAACTATCCTACCCTTAAATTGTATTATTAATATATTACCGCTCTATCTCTGATTATTTGCTAGCGTTAGCTTCAGCACGAGCTTTATATTTTTCAATATTTACATTATAAGCAGCTTCATATTCTGGGTAGTTAGCTAAGATATCAGCATAAACTTTAGCTTCCGCCGCGTACTCACCTTTTGCAGCTAATACAGTTGCTTTCTTTAACATGAAAACTGGTGTATAAATAGCGTTATCTGCTGAATATGCGATAGCTTTGTCAAAATATTTGATAGCCTCGTCATAATTTTTAAGGTTCACATAACAGTCAGCCATTAATGATTGAGCCGCCGCACCAACTACTGTTTTAGAAGCATCATATTTTTGTAAGTAAGCGATAGCATTTTCATATTCACCATCAAGATACAATCTTGATGCTGCCTCTAATGCTGCACGATTAGCAGGAGCTGTACTATACTGATCAGCAACAGCCATATATTGTGCTAATGCAATTGAATCGTTTTGTTGCATTGCAGCGATATCAGCCATTGCAATAGCATCTTTAGACGCTTCCACTTTAGGGTTATGGATACCGTATATATAACCTAACACTAATGCCGCTACTGCAACAACTGCTATAATACCTCTAGTAATAGCTTTTTGGTTTTGTTCGATTTTTTGTTCAATAGACACTAATGAATCATTAACCTCTTCAATCGAAGTTACAGTGCTTTGATTTTTCTCTTTATTGCTCATGTTTATTTTAGTATGATATAAAATTATTTATTATTTTATTATTAGGCACAAAGTTAATAGAATTATATATATATAATAGCAAAAATAGAAAAAAAACCGAAAAAAAGTCTAAAGTCAGAGGTTAAAGGTTGCAGGTGTAAAGGTATAAATGTGTAAATGTGTAAATGTTTCTCTCACGGAAAGAACGGAGAATAACGGAAAAGCTCTACTGTCGATTTTATTGAAATAACGGAAATTCTGAACATATACTAAAGTATATGCTCTATCTTGATATTTAAAAAACAAAGTTTCAGAAGTTCTTTCCGTTCTTTCCGTGAGAGAAACATTTACACCTTTACACTTTTATACTTACGATTTTTTTCGTAATTTTGTGTGGGTAATTTTTTGAGTATGCAGAAGAGGCTTTCACTTTCACAACAGCAGAAACAGCAGCAGCATTTGTCGCCGTTGCAGGTGCAGTTTGTGCGTATGTTGGAGATGAATCGTCTGGAGATTGAGGATGAGGTGAAACGTGAACTGGATGAAAACCCTGCCTTAGAGGTTGTGGAGCATGGCGAGGGGGAGTATGCTCAACCATCAGCTGATGATACGGAGAATTTCAATGAGAGTGCTGAGGAGCTTCAAATGGCTGACTATCGCAATGAGGAGGAGATCCCATATTATCGCTACAATGCTAATAATCATAGTACTGACGAACAGCAAACGGAATCGGTAGTAATTGCCGAAGGGTCGTTGATTGACTACCTTACTGAGCAGTTGACTGAACGTGAATTAACTGACACGGAGTGGCAAATATCTGAATATATAATAGGTAGCATAGATGATAATGGCTATCTGCAACGCAACTTACGCGCTATCACGGATGATATTATTTTCCAAACTGGATTAGATGTTAGTGAAGAAAATGTTGCTGAGGTGCTGAGTGTAATACAAGACTTAGAACCTGCTGGCGTGGGTGCTACTGACTTGCGTGAATGTCTTCTATTACAGCTTGAGAGATTACAGGGGAACAAAATAACGCTTTTGGCTCATAGGGTTGTTAGTGAATATTTTGATGAGTTTTCAAAGAAGCATTACGCTAAAATTATCTCTCTACTAGATATTGACGAGGATACACTAAAGGATATTATCGCTGAGATTGTTGCACTTAACCCTAAACCTGGTAGTAGCATATCTATGGGTAGTAGTAGTGAGCATCAACAACAGATTATCCCTGATTTCTTAGTTGAAATTGATGGTGATACGCTTAATCTGACACTTTTAAATAATCTGCCTGAATTGCAGATTGAGGAGAGTTTTAGCTCGGTATATGAATCGATACAACGCACACCAAATAAACGTAATAGTGACGAAGAGGGGAATAGTTTTATCCGTCAGAAATATGAAACAGCGGCTGGATTTATTAAGATTCTACGCCAACGTCAAGAAACGCTATTTACAACAATGCGTACCATACTGATGTTACAACGTGAGTTTTTCACTACTGGAGATGAAACTAAACTTAAACCAATGGTGTTAAAGGATGTAGCGGATATAACGGGTGCGGATATTTCAGTTATCTCACGCGCTACCTCTAGTAAGTATGTAATTACACAATGGGGAGTATTCTCACTTAAATTCTTCTTTAATGAGGGGTTACAACATGAATCGGGCGAGGAGGTTTCATCACGTGAAATACAAACTATTCTGCGCAATATAATAGATCAGGAGGATAAGCGTAAACCTTATGCTGACGAGGTGCTGTGCGCCATGCTACGCGAAAAAGGGTATGAAATAGCACGGCGCACGGTAGCTAAGTATCGCGAAAAGCTATCGATACCCATTGCAAGATTAAGAAAAGAATTATAACTTTACAACAAAAAAGGGAGAAAATAAATTATGTCAACAATATCACGTTTCTTTTCGGTAATACTATCACCACTGCTAATGCCTACTTATGGGGTATTGGTGGCTCTATCACTTACTATTTTGTGTATGATACCTAGTGATGCTGCAACTATAGTTACTTTGGTGATATTTGCTCTGACATGTGTTGTACCTTCGTTAGTAGTTTTTACTATGAAGATGTTGGGATTTGTTTCTGATTACTCTATCAGCAATCGTAAACAACGCCCTATTCCATATCTTGCTACAATATCAGCATTTATAGTTGCTGCACTATATATTAATGCGGTGGAAGCTCCTCAATGGCTTAGCTTATATTTCTTGGCTGGAGCTGGGGCTGCACTTACTGCATTTATTATTAATTGGTGGTGGAAAATTAGCGCACACCTATCAGGGATAGGTGGATTGCTGGCACTGCTGGTTAATCTGCAATATAATGAATTAACACTGATTGATATAACTCCATTAATATATATAGGTATAATAGCTACTGGTATGTTGGGTACTGCTCGGTTGTACCTTAATAGACATACCTTTTGGCAGGTAATATTCGGATTCCTTAATGGATTCCTGTGGGTGTATCTTTTAAAATAAAAATAACGGGGAGTTCTAAAAACTGACCCTTAAAAATAATAATAAAATAAGACAACGTATGAAACCAATTGTAAGTATCATCATGGGGAGTACCTCAGATATGCCAGTTTTAGAGAAAGCGGCTCAACTATTAGATTCGTTCCAAATACCATTTGAGATGAATGCATTATCAGCTCACCGCACACCTGCTCAGGTGGAAGTTTTTGCTAAAGGAGCTAAGGAGCGTGGTATCAAGGTGATAATTGCAGCGGCTGGTATGGCAGCTCACCTTCCTGGTGTTATTGCGGCTATGACTCCACTACCTGTTATTGGTGTGCCTATCAAGGCTTCGTTAGATGGTATGGATGCACTACTTGCTATCGTTCAAATGCCTCCTGGAATACCTGTCGCTACTGTTGGTATCAATGGGGGGCTTAATGCTGCTATCTTAGCGGTACAGATGTTAGCCCTTGGCGATGAAGCAATAGCTGAGAAATTAAACTCGTATAAAGCGGAATTAGCACAAAAGATAGTTCAAGCTAACGAGGAGCTTAAAACTATTAAATACGACTACAAAACTAACTAGAGGGGAGTGACCAATGAAAAGCTTTAATTACACACGTCGTAAAACTACGGATGTTACTATTGGCAGGGTTAAGATAGGTTCGGAATACCCTATCGAGGTGCAATCAATGACCTCAACATCTACAATGGATACCGCTGGTAGTGTGGCACAATCTATACGTATATGCCAAGCTGGTGGTCGTCTGGTGCGTCTTACGGCTCAGGGTGTAAAGGAGGCTGAAAATATTGGTGTTATTCGCTCAGAGTTACGCGCGCAAGGGTACAACGTGCCACTGGTAGCTGATATACATTTTAACCCTAGGGCGGCTTTTGCGGCTGTTCCTAATGTGGAGAAGGTGCGTATCAACCCTGGTAACTTTGTTGACCCTGGACGTGTTTTTAAGGAGTTAGAATACACTGCTGAAGAGTACAAACAGGAGTTGCAACGTATCGAGGATAGTTTCGTTCCATTCCTTGAACTTTGTAAGGAGCATAAAACGGCTATCCGCATTGGTGTTAATCATGGCTCGCTATCTGATAGGATTATGAGTCATTATGGTGATACACCTGCTGGAATGGTGGAATCTGCTATGGAGTATCTACGTATCTGCGTAAAGGTGGATTTTAAGGATGTGGTAATATCTATTAAGGCATCAAATACGGTGGTAATGGTGGAAACCGTTCGTCGATTGGTCGTTGCTATGGAGCAGGAGGGACTAGCTTTTCCTCTACACCTAGGGGTTACGGAAGCTGGCGATGGTGAGGATGGTCGCATCAAATCTGCCGTTGGTATTGGCACACTACTTACTGAGGGTGTGGGTGATACTATACGAGTATCGCTCTCGGAAGAGCCTGAATTGGAGATTCCTGTTGCTGAAACTCTTGTAAATTATATAAATACTCGTACTAATCACCCTGAAATTAAGGGGGTGGTTAGCACGAAGTATAACCCAATAGTCATTGAACGCCGCAATAGTGGAAAGGTTGCTAATATTGGTGCATCGCAATCTCCTATTGTGATTGCTAATTGCTCACCTAGTGAGATTGTAGGTGAACTGAAACCTGATTATTATCTATATGATGGTAAAATAATGGATGATAAAGGATCTGAATATCCTATCTTCTCAGCTGATGAGTTGGATAAGCTAGCTGATTGTTCTTATCCCATCAAATGGCTAAAGGTTGATACTAACTGTATAACTAAGACAGGTGAGTTGCTAGAGGTTCTTAGAAAAAATAGTGATATTGTTATCTTACTATCTAGTAGCCATATAAATATCCCTGCTAGCCAACAGGCTTTTATACATACACTGCTTGATGCTGAGATATCTACACCTATTATTCTATGCAATAACTATGAGGATAGTGAGAATGAACCGTTGCAAGTGAAAGCGGCGGCGGATTTGGGAACTGTGCTGATGAATGGCTTTGGTGATGGCGTGTTACTATCTGCCCCTAACTTTAACAATGCTACTGATCTTGTTAAGTATCAGTTTGCTATATTGCAAGCCTCACGCCTGCGTATTAGTAAAACGGAATATATCTCTTGTCCTGGTTGTGGACGTACACTATTTAATCTTCAAAAAACAATCAGCGAGGTAAAAGCGGCAACTAGCCACCTAAAACATCTAAAGATAGGGATAATGGGTTGTATAGTAAATGGTCCTGGTGAGATGGCGGATGCTGACTACGGATATGTGGGTGCTGCCCCAAACAAAATTAGCCTATACAAAGGGAAAAGATGCATCGAACGCAACATCACCGAAACAGAAGCAATAGAAAAGCTAATAACCCTAATAAAAGCCAACAACGACTGGAGCGAAAATCTACACTCCTAATAAAACTTTATAGCGATATTACATCAGCAGGGAGTAATACGCTATCGTTCATGCCTGCGGATTGATTTTTCAGGAATAGTTTAGGTATTATAGTGTAATTTTTGGCAAATGGTAACTTCTCTGCTTTGGTCATTAACTGCGCTAGTAGTCTATCGCTATTTTCACAGTTAGTCCATTTACACTCCCCTACTAATAGATACTTTTTATCAACAGACTCAGCTACTAAATCTATCTCTATTGATTCATCTTTGGAGATACTACCCCACCATCTGCGGGCCATTCCGTAAGTTATGCCATCTATCTCATTACCAGACACCGCCTCACGACATAGCTTTTCCCAATATTCACCTACAAAACTAGATAACGCTCCATCTAACAAACTATTTATATAACCAACTCTACCAATCTCAATAAATGAGCGGTTAGGTGCTATAAATCTAAAGTAAAAGGAGACAAACTGGTCTGATATTTTATATAAACTCCTCTTGCTACTCTTCTCATTCTCACCAAATGGAATCTCCTTTACCAAATATCCTAACTCAATTAGCTTGGCTAGCGGACGTGAAAGATTTGTTGCAGGCTCACCGCATCTAGCAGCAATCTCTGATAATCTATTAGCTCCATCACCTATATAGGTAATTATAGTTGCTGTTTTGACAATATCCTTAATATCCTCCTTGAATAGTTTTATCGGTTCTTCATAAAGCGTTCCATTTACGGACAACACATTATACTCAATAGCTTTACGCAAACTCTCAAACCCCTCACGCAACTCCCAATAACGTGGAACTCCGCCCCAAACTGCATACTCCTCAATAGATTTAACTGCATCTAAACCTAGAGCTTCACCTAAAAAGGGGAGTTTAATTGGCGTAACCTTCAATATAGCATCAGCTCGTCCATAAAGCGGAGATGTTGCATCAAGTGCTAATCCATACATTAATTGTTGCGATGAACCACATATAACTATATTATATTTTAGAGTTTTGGAATCTAACTTATTCTGAATTATAGATGGTAAATCTTTACTCTCATTCACTAGATAGGGAAATTCATCTATACATAAGGTAAAACGTTCAGTTACTCTATCATTAATAGCATCAAGAAAGATATTCCAATTAGGATATTCTACTTTATCAAAATTTGGGATTACTGTTGCAACCATTTTAGCTAGATTCTCACGTTGTAAACTTGCCTCAGTCTGATCTGCTAGATAATATATATCACGTTCACCCAACATCTTAGTGATAAATGTTGATTTACCTAAACGTCTTCGTCCATAAATCACCGTAAAGGTTGACTTTTCAGCATTTAGCACCTCTCTAAGGCGTTTCTGCTCCTCTATTCTATCTACAAACTCCATGGCATCCTCCTATATTAATTATTATGTAGCGCAAACATAATGCTTCTACTACATAATTCCTAATAATAACAAATGTATTTTGTAAAATTACGAATTTAGGTAATATCAGACTCTATTAAATCGGCTCATACGCTCTTCATAGCTATGCAGATAGATTCGCTTTAGTTTATCATCTAGGAATGATAGAGCTATCAACTTTTCTACCTTTGATGGGATGTCTGCACCAATATATCGGGAGATAGTTTTTCTTATCTGTTTATCATTCAACCCTATTAATCGACCAAAAGTTTCAAAATCCTCGCGGATTGGATGACCTTTTCTATCATAACTGTCTGAATAATCCATATTTGTGGATAAACCTCCAATAAGAGCAAAATCACTATCCTCAACATGTATAGTTGCATTTAACATATCATATGCAGGGGTCAATTTATAATCTCCATCAGGAGTTTGCATCAGCGAAAAATTCTTCAAATGTGCATCATTGTTCCCAAATATATAGTTAAACACTACTTGATTGAAAAACTTTTCTAACTCAACGGGATAGGCTGCAACTCTGCGTTTTATCTCGATGGCAATATCTTCATAACTACCCTGATATTTAAAATCTGAGCCATTTAACTGTTTACTCTTACCTATTAGCGAGGCGAAATCCTCTTGATTGAATTTACTACCATCCTCAGCAAAATCAAAACGTTTAGTTATATATGCAGGATAACCATCTATATGAAATATCAAACCACACTCAGCTGTATCTATCTTAAATATTTGATGTGCTATCTGCATAGTTAGATGTTCATTAGCTGGTAAACCATGACGATACCTTATACCTTTATCAGCAGGGATTGGTTTAATAATATACCGACCTTGCACTCCATCTGGGGTCAATATCAGTTCACCTTTCTCTACGATTGCTGAATATTTCTCTTGTACTCCTGATAGTGATATGCGTTTAATATTACTTTGTTGTTCATCTTGAAACGTATCTGATTTATGACGATAACGCATAATATGCTTGACTCTCCTACCATTGAACAATCTTTTTAATCCTGTTGGACTATATGTAAAGAACCCTTCAGTTAATCTGCATGGGCAAACGGTTATCTCTTTCATACTCTTCTAACTGTTATTGCTCCTATTGTATCTATGTTGGCTGTAGCTAAAAGTAACTCAAAATAATCATTCTCATCAATACCTAATAATCGATTTTGAATTGCTTTATTATCACCCTCTGATAGCATATTAAAGAAGAACGGGAACAGTACCTTGCTCTGATATGGCTCAACCCTTTTAGGGAGAGTTAATGATATGGCACTAGTGGTTGAATCCACTAAATATGTCGTGTCATATTGGAATGTATAATTTCTGTTATCATCCTCGATTATACGACCAGCCAATCTATTATTTGAATATACATCTGCTACTTTCATAGTTATCCGATATTACGTATTTGATATATGAGTTCCAATCCTAAGACTTTACCTATCTTCTCTAAAGTAGTGACAGAAGGATTTCCTCCACCACTCTCAATAATCTTTATAGTTCGCAAACTAACACCTGAAATATCAGCCAAGTCTTGCTGAGAAACGCCAAGCAGTGAACGTCTATCTTTTATTATATCTCCCCATTCCATAGTGCAATTTATTACCCTTTTAGCTACAAATATAGTGCATTGCAATATTAAAAGCAAATAAACATGCAATATAATGCACCTTTACCTATATAAAAATAGTTTTGGCTGTCATCACGACAACCAAAACCTTTTTTAACCTTAAATCTAATACCATGAAAAAACACAGTGCAAATATAGTAATTATGTAACTAAAACATTAGCTGTACAATTTAGTTTACAGATTAACAGAGATTAACTTATAATGCGCTACCTTGGATAATATCCAATGCTGCAATACGATTATTCAGCAGATTACTGAATTGATAATTCTTCAAACCCCAACGAGGAGATATCAACAACTCTTCAGGTGATTGTGAAACGAAACGCTCGATAGCGATTGTAGGTGATAGGTTGCGTATAAACTCCATACAGATATCTATATACTCAGCGGCACTCCATTGCGCCACCTCCAATTCACCATTGGCTACCTGAGCAGCCATTTTAGTACCCTTTATTAGTTGTAATTGGTGTAGTTTGGCTGTTACAATAGGTAGTTGCGACAGCTTGCGTGCTGTTTCTATAATCTGCACTTCCCCCTCGTTAGGTAATCCTAAGATTATATGCACTCCGCACATTATATTGTGCGATACGGTACGGTGGATAGCATCAACGGTATCTTCCCACGTATGACCACGGTTGATTATTCGCAAAGTATCGTTATTTGAACTCTCGACTCCATACTCTACTAAAACAAAAACACGCTTTGATAACTCCTGTAAATACTCCAATAGCTCCTGCGACATGCAATCAGGACGTGTACCAATGATTATTCCCACTACACCATCCACAGCTAAAGCCTCAGTGTAGAGTTTTTTCAGATATTGAACATCAGCATAAGTATTTGTATATGCTTGGAAATAGGCTAGATATTTCATTTCAGAGTATTTCTTGGCAAAGAAACCCTTGCCACGCTCCAACTGCTCAGTAACACTAAGATTATCGCTACAATATTCAGGGTTAAATGTTTGATTATTACAATATGTGCATCCACCTACCCCTTTTGAACCATCACGGTTGGGACAAGTAAAACCTGCATTTACAGCAATCTTCTGAACCTTGTAGCCAAAGTGTTTTTTCAGAAACTCACCAAAATCGTAATACCCCTTTGCCATATACCTACAATCTTGTAGTTTTACTGATCAGATAGCTATCAAGGATAGTGATAGCAGCCATAGCCTCAACGATAGGCACTGCTCGTGGCAATACACACGCGTCATGGCGACCACGCGCGCGTAACGTAACCGCATCACCCGCTTGATTTATTGTTTCCACATCACGCAACAAAGTAGCTACTGGTTTAAACGCAACACGGAAATATATATCTTCACCATTACTAATACCCCCTTGAATACCTCCTGAGATATTAGTTATGGTACTAACCTTACCATCACGACAGATAAATGTATCATTAATCTCGCTACCACGTTTAGATGCAGCATCAAAACCGATACCATATTCAAAACCCTTGACAGCGTTAATCCCTAGCATAGCAGCACCAAGATTAGCGTGCAACTTACCAAATACAGGCTCACCAAGACCTACGGCTGCCCCCTTGATAACTCCAGTTATAATACCACCAATGGTATCACCCTCACCCTTTATCTGCTTGATTAGCGCAATCATACGCTCTGCCATATCCATGTCAGGACAACGCACCATATTAGTTTCAATCAGTTTAGGGTCATATAATTTATAGTCATTATTTAAAGCCAAATCCCCAACTTGCGAGGTGTAAGCATAAATCTCAACACCCAGATGAGCCAACGCCTGACGAGCAAAAGCTCCAGCTACTACACGTGAAATAGTTTCACGAGCTGATGAGCGACCACCACCTCGATAATCCCTTAACCCATACTTCTGCGTATAAGTATAATCAGCGTGCGATGGACGGTAAAGCTCCTTTATATTATTATAGTCATTAGAGTGTTGATTCTCATTCTCAACAACGAAACCTATAGGTGTACCCGTAGTCACGCCCTCAAAAACGCCTGAAAGCACACGTACCACATCACCCTCGCCACGTGCCGTTACAATAGCAGACTGCCCAGGTTTGCGACGATTCAGTTCCCCTTGCACAGCCTCCAAATCAATAGTTATACCAGCAGGCATCCCCTCAATCACTCCACCAACAGCAGTACCATGAGATTCACCAAACGTTGTTACCCTAAAAATAGAACCAATACCATTATTCATAACTCCTAAAATTCAATTATAAGAATAAAAAAACCGTTAGAGCCCTAACCAAAACCCCACTCTAACGGCAAATGACTTTTACAAATCACTTTTCAATGTCAAAGGTAATACATATTCCCAAAATATCAATATAGAAGTCCCCTATAATTACATTATCAAATCGCAAACTGTTGCGTTGATAAATGGGATTAGCTGCTTTGGGTTAATTTGGATTTGTAGTCCACGTTGTCCTGCGCTTATGTATATGGTTTCCCAATCGGTTGCTGTGGAATGTATAAAGGTTAGGAATGTGCGTTTCATCCCTATTGGGGAACACGCACCACGGATGTAACCTGTTGTGGGCAATAGCTCCTTCATTGCTATCATCTCAGCACTCTTATTTGCTGACGCTTTAGCTGCTAGTTTCAGGTTAACCTCATCATCACCTGGGATAATACAGACAAAGATACCATTCCTATCACCACGCAACACCAACGTTTTAAACACTTGGCGCACATCTTCACCCAACTGTTCAGCCACATGAGTAGCTGCCAGATTACTCTCATCCACATCATAAGGTATCAACGCATAATCAATCCCCGCCTGCTCCAACAGCCTAACTGCATTAGTCTTATTAATCTTCTTAGCCATACATCTTTTATAACATTTACAAATTAACAACATAAAAAGATGTAATCCTAACAATTCACATACAAAAAAAATATGGGTGATGAACAATTAAGTTCACCACCCATATTAGGAATTTATTCCTCACTAAGAGGTTTATCTGTTTAACACACTTACCGCCCTAGCTAATTGTTGTTGATTACAATTGAGGACCTGAAGCGATAAGAGCTTTAGCAGCGTCGTTGTCGCAGTATTGTTCAAAGTTCTTGATGTACATAGCAGCAAGTTTCTTAGCTTTTTCTTCCCAAACTGTTACGTCAGCATAAGTTGAACGTGGGTCAAGGATATCAGAAACACCAGCAAGAGCCTTAGGAGCTGTTAAGTTCATAATTGGCACTTGTACTGTTTCAGCTGATTCGATAGAACCATCGATGATAGCATCAATGATAGCACGAGTATCTTTAAGAGAGATACGTTTGCCTGTTCCGTTCCAACCTGTGTTTACTAAGTAAGCCTTAGCGTTGTGTTCGTGCATTTTAGAAACTAGAGTCTTAGCATACATTGTTGGGTGTAATGATAAGAATGCTTCACCAAATGCTGGAGAGAATGAAGGAACTGGTTCAGTGATACCACGTTCAGTACCAGCTAACTTAGATGTGAAACCACATAAGAAGTGATATTGAGCTTGGTTTTCATCAAGGATAGAAACTGGAGGTAATACACCAAAAGCATCTGCTGATAAGTAGATAATCTTCTTAGCGTGACCAGCCTTAGATGGAAGAACGATTTTGCTAATGTGGTAGATAGGATAAGAAACACGAGTGTTCTCAGTCTTAGAACCATCAGCGAAGTCAACAGTACCATCTTCACGTACAGTAACGTTTTCAAGAAGAGCGTCACGACGGATAGCGCGCCAGATATCTGGTTCTTTCTCTTGTGCAAGGTCGATAACCTTAGCATAACATCCACCTTCATAGTTGAATACACCATTGTCATCCCAACCATGTTCGTCATCACCGATAAGGTAACGTTTAGGGTCAGCAGAAAGAGTAGTTTTACCTGTACCAGAAAGACCGAAGAAGATAGCTACATCACCCTCTTCACCTACGTTAGCTGAACAGTGCATTGAAGCTACGCCACGTAATGGAAGGTAGTAGTTTTGCATTGCAAACATACCTTTCTTCATTTCGCCACCATACCAAGAACCACCAATGATTTGTACACGTTCAGTTAAGTTGAAAAGAACATAAACTTCTGAGTTCAAACCGTGCTTTTCCCAGTTAGGGTTAACGATTTTAGAAGAGTTCATTACAGTGAAATCAGGTTCACCATAGTTTTCTAGTTCATATAATGAAGGACGGATAAACATATTAGTCACGAAGTGAGCTTGCCAAGCAACCTCCATAATGAAACGTACTTTAAGACGAGTATTTTCATTAGTTCCGCAGAATGTATCAACTACATATAATTTCTTTGAGTTAGAAAGGTGAGCAGTTGTTAAACCTTTAAGTTCGTCCCAAATTTCAGTAGAAACTGGTTTGTTAATAGTACCATCCCACCAGATAGTATCTTCAGTAGTTCCATCCATAACGATGTAACGGTCTTTAGGTGAACGACCAGTAAATTTACCAGTGTCAACTGCAACAGCACCAAAGTCAGTTAAAACTCCTCTTTCAAAGCCTTCGTTTGAAGGACACATTTCATCTTGAAAAAGTTTTTCGTAAGAAGGGTTGTGGATAATTTCAAAATCACCTACAAGACCACATTTTGATAAATCAATCTTTGCCATTTTTGCGATTAATGTTTAAAAAATTAATACTTATTTTATTTCCTGTTTATTCTTAAAATCACTGATTATCCTAGTACGCCTAGTTAACCGAGTGCAAATATACGCATTTATTTTTAACTAAACACCAATTATAGAAAAAAATCCGTATTCAAAACTCAATTTTAATATTTATTACATTTTCAGTTGCACATTCACAGGCAAAATGTGAAGATAAAGTAAAGATTTATAGCTATTTGTAATTATCATTAAGAAACGGTTAACAAACCATTACTTTGCAATTAAATCCATTCAGCTCCGCTAAAACGTTAAAACCCAACTTACCAAAAGATGCTCAATAACATAATAAACTTTGATAATAGTTAAAAATTAAAACTAACCACCATAATACAACCTCCCCTCAAAGCAAAACGAAAAAGAGGGAATAAATTTGGAAAACAAAAAAAAAGCATTACCTTTGCACCTGCCTTGCCCAGATGGCGGAATTGGTAGACGCGCTGGTCTCAAACACCAGTGGATTCACTTCCATGCCGGTTCGATCCCGGCTCTGGGTACCAGAAACCTCTTATATCAGTCTAATTATCAGACTTTTATAGGAGGTTTCTTATTTTTTACTAAAACAAGAGTTAAACTTGGGAATAATCTGAAACAATTTATGGGGAGTTCTAGTTTGCTTTTGGAGTGAAGCTTTTAAAGATTCGGTAGGCTATGTAGGCAATAGTGCATCCTAAAATTGTTCCCCACATTATATCTAGGGGGAAGTGAACGCCCAGATAGATACGACTGTAACATATTGCTATGCATGTTAGCACTGTTAACAGAGTGTATATCTGATTGGAGACAACCAAAGCACAGAATCCTAGCACAGCTATTGAGTTGGCAGCGTGTGCTGAAACTGTTCCGTATGTTCCACCCATATAGCCATTAACGGTGTGTAGCAATCCCTCTAACTCAGGGGTGCGTGTTGGGCGCAGACGCGAAACATTATCTTTAAAGAAATTGCAGGTCTGGTCAGCAACCAATATCATCAAACCAATAATTACAGCACTTATCAATAGCTGTTTCCATCCATAACGGCGTGTGATAACTATTAGGGCGAAGAGCGATAAAGGCACAGTAGCTAGTTTTGATGAGCTGCACCACATAAAATTGTCCATAAATGCACCCAAATCACCATTAAGTGATAGCATTAAGTCGTAATCTATGGTTGGAGATATAGTCATTATTATTTAATCTTTGAGTTTATTAGTTTAGTTAGTTCAGTGGTGCTATTTCCCACCTCTGCACTATTATCTATATGGCTAGTGTCAAATGTTAGTTGACTTAATTCATAATAGAGTGAGCGTGTTGCAATAGTTTTAGCTAGGAACAGTGTGACTTCTGAATCGGTCATCTTAGCTATTAATGGACGTTTCCTTTTAGATATAGGCACACATAAACGCTTGCTTAAACTATCAACAGAGCTATTTAGGTAGATGGTAATCCCAGCATTGTTCATAAACTCCATATTATCAAAGTGACATGGTGTGCCTCCTCCACAAGCAATAATAGTATCCTCAAATTCCGCCACTTCATGTAACGTTTTACGTTCAAGCTCACGGAAATACTCCTCACCATTCTCTGCAAAAATCTCACTAATGGTTTTGCGGTATCTATTTTCAATAAAATAATCTAGGTCAATAAACTCCATACCCATTGCCTCAGCTACTACTCGTCCTAAGGTGCTTTTACCTGAGCACATATATCCTATTAAGAAGATTGGTGACATATTGAAAATCCGTTTTTTGCTGTTTTTTACTAATGTGATGGCAAATTTAATGAAAAAATCGCTACATTTGTTATTCTATTAACTAAACTATTCAAATGGCTGTTAAGATTAAGTGGTATGTAGTGTGGGAAGGGCGTGCTCCAGGTGTTTACAATTCGTGGGAGGAGTGTAAATTACAAGTTGAGAATTACCCTAATGCTAAGTATAAAAGTTTTACCTCAAAGGGGGATGCAATAGCTGCCTTTCGTCGAAATTATGGCGATGGAATGGAGCTTTTACGTAATATTGCCACTAAACCTGCCGAACAAAAAAATTACGATTCGATAGCTGAAATTATCAAGGAGAGTATAGCCGTTGATGCTGCATGTAGTGGTAATCCTGGCGTTATGGAGTATCGTGGTGTATGGACACCAACAGGTGAGCAGATTTTCCATAAAGGACCATTCCCTAATGGAACTAATAATATTGGTGAGTTTCTAGCATTAGTGCATGGATTGGCACTACTTAAACAGAAAGGGGTAAACCTGCCAATCTATACCGATAGCATTACTGCTATGGCATGGGTTAGGGATAAACGTTGTAAAAGCAAACTTGATTTAGATCCAAACTCAGAGCTGGCAATGTTAGTTAAACGAGCTGAGGCTTGGCTAAAAACCAACAACCCTACCAACAGAATTATTAAATGGGATACCAAGGCATGGGGTGAAGTCCCTGCTGATTTTGGACGCAAATAGCAATTCAAATTACGCTCATTTTTTCACTCCGCAAGAGTCTTCGGTAGAAGCGCAAGAGAGAAACCCACCGATAATTACACTAAATCCGAAACCCCGAAACCTATTGATGTAGAATCTGCTATTAACCCGAAGTTGGAGAACCCATTCATCCCTAATAGCAACTTATGGCAGTTCTATGAAAGAGCATCAGCTGAGTCTAAACCAGCCATTAAAACCTCAACAGAGCAAATAATAGCAACCCCAAAAGAACCCGATAAGATAAACACCCAACAAAAGATAGAAACAAACAATAAAATAACCGTCCCAAACGTTAAAATAAAAGAGGAAGCGTCCTCAGTAGTTACCCCTGCAAACAACAGTTCAAAAGAGAACGTTGACTTATTGAAATTCGGTAAATCCTCTCAATTAGAGAAGATTAAAGAGAAAACTGATAATATTGTAACTCCTACAATCTTAAAGAGGGAACTTAAAGTAGATAAAGAAAGAAATTATAATAACAAATCTACTAATATTTCTGTTGAAGATGGAGCTCTACAATCTGACGAGTTCTCAACAAATACACATAACTACTCACAAATTGAATTAAGTAATCTGACAACTGATTCATACGCAAAAAGGCAAATTATGGATAGTTCATATATAATTAGGGATGTTGCTGAGGCTAAATATAGGATGGTTTTAGATTTTGCTCTTTCTGATGATGACAATCTATATGAAAGAGTAACTAATGCGTTTTTAAAAGGAGAGGGACTAACTACAATTTATGATAATGGGAAGGAATTAAAAGCTTTAATTTTAGATGAAAATAGTATCACTTCAATAAAGTTAAAACACAATCCAACCTTTAAAGATTTTATGAATAAGATATATTTAGAACGAATTAAAGAATCTATCAGAGATGCGGAAAACCTAGAAAATCAATCCGACACCACATCGTTTGAATCAAATCTAACTAAAAGTATTAATTCTAAAGTAGGTAAAGATTGTATCGTTTATCATGGAGCCCTTAATTTTAGCAAAAAATGAGTGTCTTTCAATACGATTATTACCCATTATTAGGTGGTATTCAGAAAATAAAAGCAGATATACAACTAACTAAAATTAGTGATACAACATATAAAGTTAAATCAAAAATATACATATTAGATTGGTATGGTTCAGACAAGGAAGATATTGAAATAATAAGTAACGAAGAATCTGTGAAACTTGATGAAATTAATAGTGACTTAAATAAAATGGATAATTTTAATTCTTTTGGGAACAGATATTTATATCTTGAAAATAGATATAAATATCTTGAAACTTATATAAGGGGACTTCTAAAAATTGAATTTTAACGCTTTTCTATTTTGATACTTCATCTTCGCATTTTACAAAATGCACCGTAGGCACCGCTACGCTCACATTTTGAAAAATACAAATCTAAAGCATCAAAATAAATAATCGAATAAAACCAATTATTAGAAGTCCCCATAAAATCATACTCTGGATCTTTTAAAGTTTTTCTTCCGGGATTAGAGGCGTTTTTTATGTTACAACACCGCTTTGGATGCAAACCATTTGCGATACAAATAATATATACTGATGAACAAATTATTGATACGACTGAAAAGAATAATGATTAGCTGCGTAATATTAACTTTCCTTTTTAATTATATCAACAGTTATGATGAGCCGTTAAGTATTGAGCCTATGTATGCTAATTTCAACTATTGGGATGAAGAGAACCAAATGAGTTGCAATTACAACAGAAGGATAGAGGATTTTTATTATCTCCGCAACTTTAATGAAGCTAAAGACACTGCAACAATTACGATAAATTACAGTAATTTTAATACAGACGCTCTTCAAAGATTCATAAATATAGTATTATACTATCGGAATGAATGGCTTGTGACAGGAGGAAATAGAAAAGAAACTCCAACCAAATACATATTATTGAACCCACAAAACAGCAAACCAGAATCAATCATCACATTCCCATATGGCTATGAAGATTCATTCACCATCGAAATTATATAATAAATTGAGAGGGTGGATGTGCTTTTTATATGAGGCTAATTTCCAAACTACCTTAAATATGTGATGAATTTTGAGGTTTGTGGTTACTATCTCAGATTTTTTATGTAAGTTTGTAATTAATATTAAGGGGAGTTCTAAAAACTGACCCTTAAAAATAAAAACGAATTACAAATGGGAGAAATGCAACTGTAAATCAGTTTTTAGGACTCCCCTTAATCTGTATAGTAATGAATTTTGTAGAGAAAAGTTATAAGATTTTTGAGGAAACAACTAATATATATCATAAAAATGATGATGTTGATGCAGTAGTAACTAATCCGTATGACAAGGGTAGCATTGAGGCTGACCTTTTTGATAAGAACTGGATTGATGCTGTGCAATGGCATTTGGAGGATATTATCCGTGACCCAAATATTGACCCTATTGCAGCTATTAAGCTAAAACGTCGTATAGATGCATCTAATCAGGATCGTACTGATTTAGTTGAGAAGATCGATAGCTATTTCCGCCAATTGTATAGCGAGGTAACTCCTAAAGAGGGGGCAACTATCAATACCGAATCTCCTGCGTGGGCAATGGATCGTCTGTCAATCTTAGCATTGAAGATTTATCACATGAAACAGGAGGCTGAACGTACTGACGCATCAGCTGATCATTTGGCTAAATGTAAACATAAATTAGGAGTCTTAACAGAACAACTTTCAGACCTAACAACTGCAATAGCACAGCTATTAGCAGATATTGAGGCTGGTGAAAAATATATGAAGGTATATCGTCAAATGAAGATGTACAATGACCCGGCAACAAATCCGGTGCTTTATGGCAAAAAATAGAGAATACGAAAATAATAGTAGCGAGGGTGGCAGTAGCAAGTATAAGAATATATTAGTAATTCGCTTTACTGCTCTAGGGGATGTGGCTATAAGTATCCCCATGCTATATTCGTTCTGTTACTCTAATCCTGATACCGAATTTACAATGTTGACGCAACGTTTTGCGTCAACATTGTTCGTTAACCCACCTGCTAATCTCAAAGTTATTGGAATAGATACTAGTAATCAATACAAGGGGATAAAGGGGATGTATCGTTTATATAAAGATTTATCAGCAACCAACAAATTTGATGCTGTGGCTGATCTTCATGACGTCCTTCGCTCACATATCCTATCGTTGCTATTTAGCCTATTGTCAGGGGCTAAGGTGCGACGTATTAATAAAGGTCGTAGAGGGAAGCGAAGGTTAACACGTGGATGGAGCAAGCGTATGTTCCAGTTACGATCCTCACATGAACGTTACCGCGAGGTATTCCATCGCTTTGGACTAAGATATGTTGAGATTTTTGAAACTGTTTTCGGTGGAGAAAAAGCTGAGGCAAAGGAATTTGAACAGATAACTGCACCTAAATCATCTGATGAGCGATGGATTGCAATAGCTCCATTTGCTAAACATCAAGGGAAGATTTACCCACTAGATAAGATGAAAGAGGTAGTAGATGGGATTGCAACAATGAGTGGGGTTAAGATATTCCTATTCGGGGCAGGTGACTATGAACGAGGGGTGTTGTCTGAATGGGTCGATGTATGTGAGAATGTAATCTCAATGGCTGAAAAAAAGAGTAGCATAGCAGTAGAATTAGCACTATTAAGTCATATTGATGTTATGGTATCAATGGATTCAGCTAATATGCACCTGTCATCATTGGTAGGCTTGCCAGTAGTTTCGGTATGGGGAGCAACTCACCCATATTGTGGATTTATGGGGTGGCGACAATCTGAGAGGAACGCGGTGCAACTAAGTTTGCCATGCCGTCCATGCTCAGTTTTTGGCAATAAACCGTGTCGGAATGGGGATTATGCTTGTCTTAACAATATTACCCCAGAGATGATTATTAGTAAGATTGAGGATTTATTAAATAGATGATAATGAGATGGAAGATAACGAT
Organism: Bacteroidales bacterium; assembly: GCA_044433325.1. Classification (GTDB taxonomy): domain Bacteria; phylum Bacteroidota; class Bacteroidia; order Bacteroidales; family Muribaculaceae; genus HGM05232. The sequence goes on along the minus strand of JAWXTT010000002.1, from coordinate 26,571 downwards.
TTTGATATAAGACGTGAACGAATAGAACGTGACAATGATTACGAAAAGGCGTTACGCCCTATACGCTTCAGTGATTTCAGTGGTCAAGATAAGATTATTGAGAATCTAAATGTCTTTGTCTCAGCCGCCAAGATGCGAGGTGAGGCTTTAGACCATCTACTGCTTCATGGACCTCCTGGGCTAGGTAAGACTACATTATCTAATATTATAGCTAATGAATTAGGAGTTGGATTTAAGGTAACCTCTGGACCAGTGTTGGATAAACCTGGTGATTTGGCTGGGATATTAACCTCACTGGAGGAGAATGATGTGCTATTTATTGATGAGATACATCGTTTATCACCAATTGTTGAGGAGTATTTATACTCAGCAATGGAGGATTATCGTATAGATATAATGATAGATAAGGGTCCTGGTGCTAGATCGGTGCAACTCACTCTATCACCATTTACATTAGTGGGAGCAACTACTCGTAGTGGTTTGTTAACATCCCCTTTGCGTGCTAGATTTGGGATAAATTGTCACCTAGAGTATTATGACCATAAGGTGCTTGAGAAGATATTAAAGCGTTCAGCTAAGCTGTTGAAAATAGAGTGTAGCGATTCAGCAGCTGCTGAGATATCGTTACGTAGTCGTGGTACGCCACGTATTGCTAATTCATTATTGCGCCGTGTGCGTGATTTCGCTCAAGTCAAGGGTAGTGGAAAGATTGATTTAGAGATTGCCCGTTATGCTCTGGAGGCTCTGAATATAGATAAATATGGTTTAGACGAGATAGATAATAAGATACTGGTAACCATTATTGACAAATTCAGTGGTGGTCCTGTTGGGTTGAATACTATTGCTACTGCTCTGGGTGAGGACTCAGGTACGTTGGAGGAGGTATATGAGCCATATCTTATAAAGGAGGGCTTTTTGAAACGTACACCTCGTGGTCGTGAGGTAACTCCATTAGCTTACAGACATCTAGGGCGTGAGCAATTTAGCGCACAGGGTGAACTGTTTTAAAATTATAATATTATGGCAGGATTAAAGAGTTTAGCTAAAGATACCGTTATATATGGGCTGAGTAGTATTTTAGGGCGTTTCCTAAATTGGTGCTTAGTACCTCTTTACACTATCATGTTCCTTTCGCAGGAGTATGGTATTGTAACATATCTATACTCGTATGTTGCTTTAGTTCTGGTGATACTTACTTATGGGATGGAGACTGGATTCTTCCGTTTTGCCAATAATGATAAGTATAAAAATCCGTTAGAGGTTTATTCAACATCGTTGATATCATTAGCAACAACCTCTATCGCATTTATCTTAGGTATAGTACTATTTATTGAACCTATATCCTCAGCTATTGAGCTAGCAGCCCACCCCGACTATATCTTGATTATGGCTATAACGGTTGCGATAGATGCTTTTAGCTCATTGCCATTCTCATATCTAAGGTATCAGAACCGTGCGTGGCGATTTGCAACCATCAGATTAATAAGTATAGGTGTAAATATAGGATTGAACATATTCTTTATATTGGCTTGTCCTAAGTTATGGGAGATAGCTCCTGATACAATTAGTTGGTTCTATGATCCTACTTATGGAATAGGATATATATTTGTTGCTAACTTAATTAGTACTTTGGTGACATTGATACTGTTAACTCCTGAGCTATTGATAAAATATAGTTTTAATGGTGAGTTGTTGAAACGGATGTTACGCTATTCATTTCCATTGCTAATATTAGGAATTGCAGGGGTGATGAACCAAACTATTGACAAAATCTTATTCCCATATCTATATCATGACTCAGCCACTGCACTTAGTGAATTGGGTATATATGGTGCAAATTACAAGGTTGCGATAATTATGGTAATGTTTATACAAGCATTCCGTTTCGCTTTTGAGCCCTTTATCTTTTCACAAAGCAAAGAGGGCAAAGGGAGTAAACAGTCATACATTGATGCGATGAAATATTTCATAATATTCTCATTGTTGATATTTATTACAGTTATGTACTATATGGATATTATTAAGTATTTTATTGCTCCATCATATTTCTCAGGGCTAAAGGTTGTACCTATTATTATGCTTGCTGAGTTGTTTATGGGGATTGTATATAACTTATCATTATGGTATAAGTTAACCGACCAGACACAATGGGGAATGTATTTTTCGCTAATTGGTTTAACAATTACAGTTGGGCTTAACCTGTTACTCGTTCCCATTTATGGCTATATGGGTTGTGCGTGGAGTGCATTTAGTTGTTATTTGGTCATGATGATAATATCATATATTATAGGAAATAGGAAATTCCCTATTAATTATGATATGCGCAGTGCGCTATTTTATTCGGTTATTACGGCAATTTTCTACTTTGTAGGAGTGCTACCAGAGATTGAAAGTGAGATATTAAGATTAACGTACCGCACATTGCTATTGTTTATCTACATCACATTAATAATTAAAAAGGAGAAGATATCTCCACTAACCTTATTAAAAATAAAAAGAGCTAAATAATATAATATGAAAAAGAGTATTGATTTTTTTAAGAGTAAAGACTGGAAAACCTTTTTAAAGGGTTATTTCAGAATAAAGGATGATTTACTTCCAGAACAAGAGGCTATCCAAGCTATTACTGATGGGGTCTCATTTCGTGGAATGAATATTATTATCTTAGTATTTGCAATGATTATAGCATCTATTGGGTTGAATGTAAATTCGGCAGCAATAATTATTGGTGCTATGCTTATCTCCCCATTAATGGGACCTATTATTGGTATAGGGTTAGGTATTGGTATATATGATTCGGAGCTGATTAAACGTGCTAGTCGTAATCTAGTAATGGCTGCGCTATTTAGCGTATTATCATCAACATTATATTTCTTAATATCACCTGTTGATGAGAATAGTTCTGAGCTATTAGCAAGGACATCACCATCAATTTATGACGTATTCATCGGCTTTTTTGGGGGTGGTGCAGGTATAATAGCACTATCATGTAAACAGAAAGGTAATGTATTACCTGGTGTGGCAATTGCAACAGCACTGATGCCTCCATTGTGTACAGCAGGTTACGGTTTAGCTACATGGCAATTAGAGTATCTATTTGGTGCATTGTATCTATTTATTATTAATTCAATATTCATTGCATTTGCAACCACTGTTGGGGTTAAGGTGTTCAAGTTTAAACCGCATACATATATTGACCCTGCTCATAAAAGCAAGGTGCAGAGAATGGTTTATATTATAATAGTACTAACAATGTTGCCAAGTATTTGGTTAACTTTTAAGATGATGAATGAGAGCTATTTCGTAGCAGATGCTAAGAATTTTATCGCAAAAGAATTTGTATTCCCCAATACACAAGTGTTTGCCAAGGATGCGTGGGTAGAGGATGGAAAGAAACATATAAAGGTAACACTGATTGGTGAGCAATTAGATAGGGATTCACTGTTGGTAGCTATGCAGAATCGTTTGGTTGAATATGATATGGAGGGAACTATCTTAGATGTTCAACAAGGCTTTTCAATGCAAAAAAATGCGATTAATACACAGGAGCTAGGCTCAGTGATATTTAAAGATATATATCAGACCAATATGGATAAAATCACCGATTTAACCGCACAAAATGATTCGTTAAAACGTGTAGTTAGGGTGTATAATCGCGCGGATTCAGCTGCTATTACCATCTCTCCTGAGATTAATGCTCTATTCCCACAGGTTGAGGATATAGCAATATCACGTACCGTCTTTAACGAAGTCAGCACTAATCGAACAGATACATTAAATATTGCATTGGTAAAATATAAAGTAGCAATGAGCAAGTCCCAAGAGGAACGTTTCAGAGCATTTCTACGTGCAAGATTAGGATTTCCCAAATTACAATTAGTAGATAGTAGATTAGTCGTAAAATTTGAAGAGCCAGCTGAGCAACCTACCGATACATTAACGATAAACTAAAGATAGGAGTGAAGATAGTAACCATAAATAATAGCGATTCTATCGGGGGTGCTGCAATTGTAGCACGACGATTAAATGATGCCCTTAACTCAATGGGCGTTGAGGCTACTATGTTGGTTATAAATAGCTCAAATAGCGATGCTACGGGGGTTAAACCCTTTGGTAATAAATTACGTAGTAAATGGAATTTCCTATATGAACGGTTAGTGATATTTATGCGAAATAGATTCTCACGCAAGAATCTATTTAAAGTGTCCATCGCTAATACAGGCTATGACCTATCACGTCACCCCGATTTGTTAGATGCTGATATTATTATCCTAAATTGGATTAATCAGGGGGTAATGTCGTTAAAGCATATCGAACAATTAGCCACACTTAATAAGCCTGTGGTATCTGTGCTGCATGATTTGTGGTTTGCAACTGGGATTTGTCATCACCCTTATGAATGTACGCGCTTTGCCAATATCTGCCATAGTTGTGGCTACCTAAAGTCTAATAGTAAGAATGACCTATCAACTACGATATTTAAACGTAAACGCGATTTATGCGATAAATTAGATATACAATTCGTAGCAGTAAGTAATTGGGTGAAGAGGAGATGTAGCCAATCAGCATTGTTATCATCACACTCAGTTGAGGTTATTCATAACGCCTTCCCAATTCAATCCTTTAGCTATGAACGTAGGATAGCTGATAAGTCGCTAAATATACCAATTAATCGAAGAATTTTGGTGATGGGGGCGGCTAGGTTAGATGATCCTATCAAAGGTTTTGATATTATGATTGCCGCTATGAATCACATTAGTGAGAGCGATCCAGTGTTAGCCTCAAAAATACATTTAGTACTATACGGAAATATACGCAATCGTGAACTGTTAAAGCAGATAAAGATACCATTTACCTATCTAGGAGTCATAAATGGAGTTGAGGAGATAGCTAAGGTTTATTCATATAGTGATATTGTATTGTCAACATCGTTGTATGAAACATTAGGTGGTACTCTGATTGAGGGGCAGGCGGCTGGATGTATCCCTGTATCGTTCGGTGAAGGGGGACAGGCTGATATTGTCGAACATCTAAAGAGTGGATATATAGCTCAATATAAGTCACCTGAAAGCATTGCTGATGGTATTCGTTGGGCTTTAGAGAGTAATCTCAGTCGTAAAGAGCTACATGATTGGGTCAAAGAGCGTTTCTCACAAGAGCAAATAGCAAAACGATATATGCAACTCTTCCACAAATTAATTAACGAAAGAAATAACTAATAAATATATGGCAACAAAACTTTTTGATTCAACAATATTCGGACCTATTCACAGCAGGCGATTAGGGGTATCATTAGGGATAAATCTACTCCCTACTGATGGTAAAATATGCTCATTTGACTGTATCTATTGTGAATGTGGGTACAATGCACAAGGGCAAGGGAGTAATAGTATCCCAGCACGAGCAACGGTGAAAAAGATGTTACGTAAAAAGCTAAAAGCAATGCTTGAGGCTGGTGAAACGCTAGATGTTATCACCTTTGCAGGTAATGGCGAACCAACGGTGCATCCACACTTTGCTGAGATTGTTGCTGATACAATAGCTGTACGCAATGAGTTTTATCCCAATGCTAAGGTATCGGTATTAACTAATAGCTCATTCTTAGGAAATCCAAAGGTTGTCAAAGCATTGAAATCAGTTGATAATAATCTGCTTAAATTGGATTCAGCCGTAGCACGAACAATGCGTGTGCTTAATGCTCCTGTAAACAAAGAAATTATCCCTGAAGGTGTAATAATAGATATTAAGCAATTCAATGGAGATTGTACTATTCAGACTATGATATTACGCGGAACGCATAATGGAGTAGTGGTTGACAACACTACCGATATTGAGATTGATGCACTGATTGGGGCGTATCGTGAAATTGCCCCTAAAGAGATAATGATATACTCAATAGATCGTGAAACGCCTGAGAAAGAACTTGAAAAGGTTTCTATTGATGAGCTTGAGAAGATAGCGACAAAGATAAGAGAAGCAGGGTTTAATGTAAAAGTAAATTAGATTAATTATGATATATCCAGAACCATTAAAAAAGGGTGATAAAATACTTATTCTTTCACCAGCAAGTGTGATAGTTCCTTCGGTAGTTGATGAGGGTGCCGAAATTTTACGTAAATGGGGGTTTGAGCCAGTTATTAGTGAGCATTGCAAAGATCAAGTGGGCAAATATGCTAGAACCGTTGCAAATCGTACAGCAGATATTATCAATGGCTATAAAGATAGCTCCATTAAAGCTATGATGTGTAGTCGTGGAGGTTACGGATTAGTGCATCTATTGGACAATATACCTAACGAGGTTATACGTGATAATCCCAAATGGGTAATAGGCTTTAGTGATATTTCGGTTTGGCATGCTAAGTCTATAACATCAGGGGTCGCTAGTCTGCATGCTCCGATGTGTAAACATTTATCAGTTTGGGGCGGTGATGACCAATCTAGTCAATTTCTTAAATCTATAATAACAGGAACATACCCAACATATACACTCCCAACGCATAAATATAACAATGCAGGAGTAGCTGAAGGTCAGATAGTAGGTGGAAATCTAGCTGTTCTAATGGGTCTAGTTTCAACTCCTAATGATATTATGCTTAAAGATAAAATCCTATTTATCGAGGATGTAGGCGAAAATATCTATCGAATTGAACGTATGCTATACACTTTAAGACATAATGGAGTATTAGCAAATATCAAGGGGTTGATAGTAGGAAAATTTACTGAGTATAGTGCTGATCGTGATTTCGGTTCGATGTATGATATGATACACTCAATGGTTAAAGATTATGACTATCCAATAGCGTTTAACTTCCCAGTTGGACACGTTGATCACAATCTGCCAATTGTTGAGGGAGCAAACGCTAAACTAATAGTAACAGACGATATAGTCACTCTAAATACTAAAGGGGAGTTCTAAATTGTAATATTACATCATCTGTAAGGCTTGGAAGATATCCATAACCTCGCGTTGTGACATCTTTTTGCGGGTTTTTAGTTCCTTAGCGAATTGAGTTAGTAATCCGCGTACTTGATAGTTAGCGAATAACTGTCCTAGATAGTTGTATGTTTTATTAAATAGGGTGGTTATCTCATCCTCTTCTAGTTGGCATTGAGATTCCCCCTCAGCGATTAATGCTTTTAGTAGCTTGTTGCGCGTTTTTGCATCAAGTTCAACACGTTCACGTACCATTTTACGGCACATTACATTAGCTAGCACCACTGCTATGGCTATTTTATAGTGTTCAACGACTATGTTCCATGTTGACTTAGCAGAGACTGATGGATTCCCTGAGTAGTAAAAATCTTCGATGAAACCGATACCTTTTAGCCCCTCCTCCTCAATGGTGATGTGCGTAAACATATCCTCGGCATTAAGTACTACCATACTCAAAGCCATACCAGTAACACCATAACATTTATCATCTAAATTGCGATACTTCATACCTATTAATCTTCACGACGATTTAGTAATACTTTGAATTTTGCAGGAACAGGAATTTCAAAATTCATATCTTTCATCTCGATAGGGTGAACAAAACGCAAAGTGCGTGCATGCAGAGCCAAACGATGAATAGGACTACTACTAGCCCCATATTTACGATCCCCCACGATAGGGTGACCCAAATCTTTCATATGTACACGTATCTGATTTTTACGACCTGTATCTAGTTCAACATCCATTAGGGTATATCCACCGTCACGTCTAAGTACTTTATAGCGTGTGATAGCTAATTGCCCCTCCTCTTTGTTTTCTGTTGAGTAAACCTCAAAGCGTGAGTTCTCTGCAAGGTAACTTCTAATAGTGCCCTCGTCAGTTTCGACAGACCCCTCTACTAACGCTACATAAGTACGGCTAATAACCATATTATTCCAGTTATGTTGCATCTTCTCCTTAGCTTCAACACTCTTTGCGAACATCATTAACCCCGATGTGTCACGGTCTAGGCGATGCACAATAAATAGTTTAGCCATAGGGTTAGAATACTTAATATATTCACGAACTATACTATATGCAGTACCATCCTTAATCTTATCAGTACCCATCGAAAGGACACCATAACCCTTATTGATAACAATAATCGAGTCATCCTCATATACCAGCTTGATACGTGGGTGAGAAAATACCTTGAAAGACTTATCAAAGTTGATTGAAACCCTATCTCCCACCTTTAACTCTTGATTATACAGTGTAGTAGGAGTGCTATTAACCGCAAATTGGTTATGTTTAAGCATAGATTTTACCTTAGTCTTTTTGAAGTCCGTTAAAATCTTTGAAACATAATCCAGTAGCGTTTCCCCTTTGGTAGCTACGGTGATATTTTTAATATTGTCTTGCGTCTTTTTAGCTCTTTTCTCTTTCTCTGCTTTCATATATAAACTCCCCTTAATTAATTTGCAAAGATAATACAATTCTCTCATAACTACCCTATAAATTAGCTTAACGCTCCTCTTTTCGTATTTATTTCTCTTCTTAAATTTGTGATTATGTAAAAATAGATTAACTTTGCAACAATATACACCAATTTTGATGAGAGTAAAGATACATAGAGAAGGTTTAAGCATACTAGCAGCACTACTATTCATCCTATTAGTCATAAATATACCAGCATACCTGTTTATTAGACCAATATGGATATCTTATACCTTTATATCAATATCGGTGATAATATATCTTTTGGTAGCAAACTTTTTCCGTTCGCCACGTCGTCACTTTAAGGGGGATTATGAAAATGCCGTTGTAGCTAGTGCTGATGGTGTTGTAGTAGCATTAGAGGAGGTTTACGAGGGTGAGTATCTGAAACGCAACGTAATGCAACTATCAATATTTATGAATATATTCAATGTACATGCTAACTGGTACCCAGTAGCAGGTGAGGTTGAATATGTCACACATCACGCAGGGCGATTTAAGGCTGCTTATCTACCCAAATCAAGTACCGAAAATGAACGCTCGACCGTGGTAATCAATTGTGAAAATGGACAACAAGTGCTAGTACGTCAGATAGCGGGAGCTATGGCTAGACGTATAGTAACATACGCCCAAGTGGGAGATCAAGCATCAATAGATGACCACATGGGATTTATTAAATTTGGATCACGTGTAGATATTTACCTACCTTTAGATGCAGAGATACTAGTATCACTTCGCGACAAGACCATAGGTGGAGTATCACAGATAGCACGTTTAAAAAAGAATTAAAATGAACTTTCTGCAAACAATAAAAAAGAGTATTCCTAATATGATTACGTGTCTAAATCTCCTGTCAGGGTGTTTAGCCGTAGTGTTTTCATTCCAATACAACGAAGATTTCGGGATATTCAAAGGATATGAAATAGTCTATATGTTAATAGCAATAGCGGCAGTATTCGATTTTATGGATGGATGTGCGGCACGCCTATTAAATGCTTATTCAGAAGTAGGCAAAGAATTAGATTCCCTAGCAGACCTAATCAGTTTCGGGTTAGCACCAGCATTACTAGTTTATAATACAATGTTAAGCTACTCACCTGATGGATTTATGCATTACGTAGCATTGCTACTAGCAGTTTTTGGCGCGTTAAGGTTGGCACGTTTCAATGTTGACGAACGCCAAGCCTCGGTCTTTATAGGGCTACCAATTCCAGCTAACGCACTATTTTGGATAGGTCTATGCGCATGGTTTCATCGTCAAGACTTCTATTTCGGTGATATTATGACCAGTGTATTAATAGTAATATTCTCACTATTAATGGTCGCTCCATTGCGTATGTTCTCATTAAAATTTAAAAACTTATCATTTGTCCCAAATATTAAACGTTACGCGCTGTTATTTGCAGGATTACTATTTATAGTTTCATATCAGATATCAGGACTAGCGTGGACTATCGTGTTTTATATAATGCTTTCACTCCTAAGCAAAACAACTGATGAGGTTGAGGAGTTATAATATATAAAAAATCAGGTGGTGGTGGTAACCTCTTGAGTCAATAACCAAATATTTTATAAGTTATGGGTGCATTCGTTTCATTTATATTATTCATACTATTTATATTTATTGTATTGCCAATAATACGCATATTAATAGCCGTATTTAGTGCCACGCACAAAATAAAAAAGCAATATAATCAGCAATCACAGACAGGAGCAAATAGTGACACACGTGGTGGTGGTTACTATCGTGGAAATAGTCAACAACAGCATCAACAACGTCGCAAACAATTTAGCCAATCAGATGGTGAATATGTCGATTTTGAAGAAATTCCTACCGAAGAGTCTATCCCAGTAGATCACTCAAAGCAAAATAGTTCAAAAAGAACTAAAGAGGAGAGTCAAATTTCTGACGCACAGTTTGAGGAGATAGACTAAAACTTTAATTAGGGAAATTCTAAAAAGTGATTTATCAATATTTAAGATAAGATTTTAAGGGGACTTCTTATAATTGATTTTATTCGATTATTAGAAGTCCCCGTTAGATATTCCATATAAGTATGGTCTGTTTGGAGCATACGTAAAGTGTAATTTAAATCAACAATGGTTGATAGTTTATAGGATATTATTCTTACTTTTGTAACTGTTAATCGTCAAATAATTAAATATATAATATAATGAAAAAAACTCCTATTGAAGCAGCTATTGTTAAAGAGGCTATTGCTGAGATGAATATTAGTGATTTTGGTAAGGCAACTATCCGTGAGGTGGTGGCTATTGCTAACAAATTAGAGAAAACAACTGGTACTGAATTTGTACATATGGAGATGGGTGTCCCTGGACTTCCTGCTGCTGAAGTTGGTGTAAAGGCTGAAATTGAAGCTTTACAAAATGGTGTTGCATCTATCTACCCATCTATCGATGGTTTACCATCGTTAAAGAGTGAGGCTAGCCGTTTCGTTAAAGCATTTATAGATATAGATATAAAACCTGAGGGTTGTGTGCCTGTGGTTGGATCTATGCAGGGTACATTTACATCTTTCTTGGTATGTGGTCAATGCACTCCTGAGAAGGATACAATCCTATTTATTGATCCTGGTTTCCCAGTACAGAAACAACAGATTACAGTTTTAGGATATAAATTTGCATCGTTTGATGTATATGACTATCGTGGTGATAAGCTAGAGGCTAAACTAGAAGGTTTCTTAGCCGAAGGAAATATAGCGGCAATTATCTACTCAAACCCTAACAATCCATCATGGATATGTTTAAATGATAGCGAATTACGCACTATTGGAACATTGGCTAATAAATATGACACTATCGTATTAGAGGATTTAGCATACTTTGCAATGGATTTCCGCAAGGAGCTAGGTGAGCCATTTGTTGCTCCATTCCAACCATCAGTAGCTAAATATACTGATAATTATATGCTATTAATATCTGGCTCTAAAGCATTTAGTTATGCAGGGCAACGCATAGGTGTAGTGGCTATTTCAGACAAACTATACCATCGCAAATATGATGGATTAACAGCTCGTTATGGTGCATGCACCTTTGGTAGTGCATTTATTCATCGAGCCTTGTATGCAATATCATCAGGGGTAAGCCACTCAGCACAATATGCAATTGCTGCAATGTTTAAAGCGGCTAGCGATGGTGAGTTCTGTTTTCTTGAAGATGTTAAGGAGTATGGTCGTCGTGCTGAACGTTTGAAAGATATATTCCTACGTAATGGATTCCATATTGTTTATGACAAAGATATGGATCAGCCAGTAGCAAATGGGTTCTACTTTACAATAGGATATAATGGGATGACAGGTGGTGAGTTGATGGAGAATCTAATCTATTACGGGGTTAGTGCAATATCATTAGCAACTACAGGTAGTGAGCAAGAGGGTATCCGCGCCTGCACATCTTTTATCAAGGATAACCAATATGAACTAATGGAGGAACGACTTAAACTATTTAATGAGAATTTCGCCATTTAATCGGTATTTTTTCCTGCTCGTAGATTGCGTTGCAAGCCTGCGAGTTTAATCCGTTTAATCGCGCTTCGAGAGAATATTTGTCGGAACTCTGTTTCGGTTAAACTATTTATCCTATCAGCGTTGAGTTGTAAAAGCTCAGCTGATGGGGTAAATTCTTTTATGGTGGTAGGCTCGGCATCGTGGTTATGCGGACACACCATTTGACACCTATCACAACCATAAACTCTATTGCCTAGCTTTTCAGCTATCTCAACAGGGAGTTCATCCCCTTTATATTCAATGGTCATTGCTGATAAGCATTTGGTCGCATCTAAGCCCCCTTCTCTACTCAATGCTCCTACTGGGCATGAACTTATACATAAGTTGCAATCAGCACAGCTATCGCCGCATGCAACATCAGCCTCCAACTCTAAATCAGTTATTAACTCCCCTAGAAAATAATATGAACCTTGATTAGGGATAATCAATAAACGATTAACCCCTACAAATCCTAACCCTGACTGTACTGCCCAATAACGCTCAACGATTGGAGCGGTGTCAACGCATGGACGGAACGCGCCACCGAAATGCTCATTTATATATGCACCTAGCTGTTTTAACTTGCTACGCATTACATCATGGTAATCTGCTCCATAAGCGTAATATGCTATTTGGGGCAAGCCCTCTGACTGAAACTCTTTAGGATAATAGTTTAACGCTAAGGTGATAATTGACTTTGCCCCCTCCATTAATAGTCGTGGGTCGCGTCGTATCTCGGGGTAGTTCTGCATATAGTGCATATCACCATGATTGCCTGCGTTAATCCATCGTTGATACTCTTGGAAAATATGTTCAGGGATAGGCTGGGCAATGGCAAAACCGCACGCAGTAAAACCTAGCGAAAGAGCATACTCACGTATCTGCTCCTTAGCTAAATCAATACATCCCGATTGGTTTAATTTTATAGCCATTATCTTGTAACCATTCTATTGCACGCGGTAAGGCATATCTGAGATTATTCTCAGCCTTTAATGAGTCATGAAATACTATTATTGAACCATCACGCGTATAGTGTTTAATATTATCAAATACCTGCTCACCATTAAGATTTCGACTATAATCACGAGTAACTAAATCGTACATTATTATCTGGAAATGCTCCTTAATCTTCCTAGCTTGACGTGAGCGCAATAACCCATGTGGAGGACGATATAGGTGAGAATCTATCAATTTCGCCGCTTCAGCAATATTATCTAGGTAACGCTCAGTCGATACCCTCACCCCCTGCAAATGATTCATTGTGTGATTTCCTACACTATGACCTCGACGCACTATATCGGCATAAATTTCAGGGTATCGCTTTACATTATCCCCTACACAGAAGAAAGTACCCTTTATCCCATATTTATCTAATAAATCTAATACCCACGGTGTTATACTTGGGATAGGTCCATCATCAAATGTTAAATAAACGGTACGCCCCTTCTTACTCCTAATCCGCCATATAGCTTCAGGAAAAAGCATTCTATAAATACGAGGAGGACGCTCTATTAATTTCTTAAAAGTTTTCAACCTAATCCGTTATTGTCCAGAGAATAATCTATTTACATTTACACCATTCACTGCTAACTCCTCTAATAGGGCTTCGGTTTCATCCTCGCTAGCCTCTTGGTTATATAGTTGTAATAAACCACGTATATAACTACGATCTATGTAGCTATCTGTGCTAGATATACGACTATACATTACTGGTGATAGTGATTGGTAGAAACGTGCATACTCACCATATCGTAAAATTTCATCTCTCAACAGAGCCAATCCATTATCAATATCCTCTTCATTCTCAGCAATAGAACCTAATAGAAGATAAATCTGAGCGATACGATAACCTAACTGTACAGATAGTGGAGATATTTCACGTGGTAAGTTGCTCTCCATTAAGGCTAACACCTCACGCGCCTTAGCCAGCTTATCATCAGCCATACCCTTAACATCAGCATACTCCTCAGCAGTAAGGTTTAACTTATAATTACCATTCTCATCTGGTTCGATAGCATCCAATAGTTGTAACGCTTCAAATGCTAAGTAATAAGCTAAATCACTCATTGTACTACGTGTAGTTGTAACCATACGGTTAACTGTTTCATCCAGATAGATAGGGTTTTCAGCAGTAGCTGTATCTAACCCACCCCAACGGAATTTATTAACTACATTGTCATACATCTTCTCAGTATTAACAGCATATTCACCATCAGTATAATTCATATTTCTGATAGGAACTAACTCATACGCCATACCTGTCGAGCGTAAATATGGCATTAATCCTAAGTAATACTTTTCAGGAACAGTCATAGCAAAATAGATAGGACGTTTCCAACCATCAGCAGCATTTGAGCCAATAATATCCATAGTCATTATCTTGCTAGCACTCATAGCTCCCTCACTAGCTGTATATCTATCCTTGAGCATATTTAGTTCAATATCACTGATATAATCATAATCATCCTCGTTAAGGATACCATTAGCTATTACCGAATCTGCATCTACTGGTATAACCATATTAGTATATCTAACCTCAGGAAGACCCCAATAATTGTTCTTGTAATCATCCTTTGAATATAACTGTTTCAATGATTCAAGTACAGGCACTACATTAAGCGTATCTGGACTAATCATATAATTCATTTGACGCTCAGTGTATGCGAATGTACTCTTATCAGCTAACATTGATATTGGAGCAGATTCATACACAGGGTAACGCATTTGGTCGATATACCAATCGGTAGTCAAGTAGCTAAGATTAATTACACGCACATCTGTACGGAATCCCTCTACCTCCTGAGCATACCACAATGGGAATGTATCGTTATCACCATTAGTAAAGATTATACCATTCTCACCAATACTAGATAGATAGTTCATACCGAAATCACGCGCCGTATATCTGCCAGATCTGTCATGGTCATCCCATGTTTGGCTAACCATCTGGAATGGTACTATTAATCCTAGAACTACTGCAATAGCAGCATAAATAGTGTTATCTGATTCATCCTTTTTGCTCTTTTTGCTCATCCAGCTAATTATAAGATTCCATAATCCAGCAACCCCCATACCTATCCAAATGGCAAAGGCATAGAATGAACCTGCATAAGCATAATCACGCTCACGCGGTTGTCCAGGTGTCTGATTCAAGTATAGTACAATAGCTAATCCAGTCATAAAGAATAGGAAGAAAACGACCCAAAACTGCTCGATACCACGTTTACCTGCATACGCCTGCCATAGCAACCCTATAATACCTAACACTAGCGGTAATAGATAGAATTTGTTATGTCCAGCATTTCCACTACCATAATCTGAAGGCAATAGAGATTGATTGCCTAAACGCATAGTATCTAAAGCAGAAATACCTGTAATCCAGTTGCCTTTAGTAATCTCACCATTACCTTGTAAATCATTTTGACGACCTGCAAAGTTCCACATAAAGTAACGCCAATACATATAATTAAGCTGATAATCTAGGAAATATTGCATATTCTCCATAAAGGTAGGTTTAACCTTAGTGGCTGTCTTGATAGTATTTCCAAACCTATCTACATCTGTCGTAGAAGTTACATACTTACCCTTCATACCAGTCCACTCATTATATTCACGAGCGTGTGTTCCGCTATACATTCTAGGGAATAACATATTTAGTTCAGGAGTTAACATATATGTCTCCTCATAACCAGTCATAATATATTTATCTTGTTCAGAGTTTACATCCTTAGCATATATTGCTTTACCCTGTTCAACAATTGGCACAGCAACACCAACAGTTGCATCCTCTTGATAAACCACCCCTGAGTTCATTGTTTGTCCATAGAATAGTGGAGTTTGTCCATATTGCTCGCGATTTAGGTAGCTAGATAGAGCAAATACATTATCAGGTGAATTCTGATCCATCGGAGGTTTAGCATTTGAACGTATCAATATCACTGCATAAGATGAATATCCAATAAATATCACAAACATACTAATGATAATAACATTAAATACACGTACAGGTACTCTCTTACAGAAATAGAATAGATACACACCAAGAGCAGCTAACAAACATAACCCTATTATTACACCATCACCAAAGAATAATATCCCTGACGATAGGATACTCACAAAGAATACTCCCTTAATTTTAATAGCACTACGCATAGTGTATAACTCATAGATAGACCATCCGAATAGAGCCACCACTAACAACGCATAAACTATTACACCTGCATTAAATGGCATCCCAAGAGTGTTTACACAGAATAGCTCGACAACTTGAGCAACCTCAATAAACCCTGGAACTAAACCATAAAGTATCAATGCAATAATCACAAATGATATCATCAATGCTATCAATGAACCCTTAACCGTAGGATTAGCATATTTACGATAATAGAATACTAGAACAATAGCAGGGATACATAGCAGATTCAATAGGTGAACCGCAATAGAGATACCTAGCACATAAGCTATTAGTATCAGATAACGGTCTGAATCAGCCCTATCACTTACTACCTCCCATTTAAGGATTAACCAAAATACTAACGCTGTACAGAAGGATGAAAAGGCGTAAACCTCACCCTCAACTGCTGAATACCAGAAAGTATCACTCCATGTGTAAGCTAAAGCACCAACGGCACCACTACCGAAGATTACTAACATCTTAGCTAAACTCATCTCAGACCCATCCTCTTTGACTACTAAGCGTTTAACTAAATGTGTAATACTCCAGAATAGCAATAAGATAGTAGCCGCACTAAGCAGAGCAGACATTGTGTTTACCGCTAAAGCAAAATATGAAGAATCTGGGGCAAAATTCACAAAAAACCTAGCCGCCAACATAAATATAGGGTTACCTGGAGGGTGTCCCACCTCTAATTTAGAACCTTGAGCAATAAACTCACCACAATCCCAGAAACTGGTTGTAGGCTCTAACGTTAACATATAGGTAACAGCTGCTACCAAAAACATCAACCACCCCAACGAGTTATTAATTACCTTATATCTATTATTCATATTTAATAAATTTCTAATTACACACGTTTTAAACTCCGCAAATATACAAAAAGTTTTTTATTATCAAGCTGATACGCCCCTAAGACACACCTTCCAAGAGCATATATTATAGTTTTTTACATATCATCTAAGCACCAACACCCTCAGAAATATGTTGCGGCGTTTTCCGTCCACATAAGATGGCATTTAATATAGGGGACTTCTAATAATTGGTTTTATTCGATTATTAGAAGTCCCCTATAGAGAAATAGTTACCATACCGCTTTCCAAATCCGCCAATAAGCATATTACGTCACTCGTCAATAAATGGGAGAAAAGAAACTGTTTCATCAATCTTTAACATAACTCTCTGGAGTTTCTTTTAAGCAATTTATATGTGAATGTTGTTTATATATTGAATGATAGTGATTTCTGGTTCAATATTTCACTATTGCATTAATTTTTATACCTTTGCGTTTAGAGAATAATGCTGCGCATTGTACCGAATTATCAACCTCAAAGAAAAATTTAATAAATATGAGAACATTTTTAATGTATAGCCTTCCTATTTTGATACTTGCTGTAATGGTATTTGCCATTTACTATCTATCAACACGTATAGCATGGGCATTTGGTATTAGTAGATTAATAACGCTTCTGGTAGTTGGAACTATAACTGTTGGCTCATTCGTAGCTATGATGGTAATAATGAATGGGAATTACACCTCAACACTAAGTCATATCGTTAGTAATATTACAAATATAGCTATTGGCGCATTGATGTTTGCGGTTTGCATAGTACTGTTGCTAGACTTGGTGAATCTTTTTGTGAAGATTCAGCCACTTATGTTTGGTTATATTGCACTTACTCTAACGGTTATTGTCACACTATACTCACTTTGGAACGCCAATAATACAAAAGTGTATCACGTTGACATATCTCTACCTAACTTAGTAGAACCTATGCGAATTGCTCACCTTAGCGATACTCACTTTGGACACTTTTGGGGTGAAAAGAGTGCTGCAAAACTAGCTAATTTAATCAAAAAGGAGAGTGTAGATGCAGTAGTAATAACAGGTGATATGTTTGATGGAAGGGTAAGATTTAATAACGATATCGTTAAACCATTCTTAGACCTAAATATACCTATATATTTCTCTGAGGGTAATCATGATGGTTATTCAGGTAGCCGTGAGATAAAAGAGCTACTTACCAAAAATGGAATTATAGTTTTAGAGAATGAAAAAACAGATCTAAATGGACTGCAAATCATAGGACTTGACTATCTAATAGCTGACAACGAAACATTCAATCCTCACGGTTCACATAACGAAAACACCATACAGAGCATATTTCCAACTATTGATATAGATAAAAATCGCGCCTCGATACTACTACATCATAACCCAGTAGGAGCAGAGTATGCAGCGGAGAATGGCATAAACCTATATCTTGCAGGGCATACACATGCAGGACAACTTTTCCCAGCAACTATTGTAGCTGGATGGATGTTTGAGTATAACAAGGGGTTATATAAGTATGATGATAATATGCAGATATACGTTTCACAAGGCGCAGGAACATTTGGTCCACCTATGCGATTAGGAACTGAAAGTGAACTAACAATCATAAACTTATCTAATAGATGAGACTATTAGATTTTACAGCAACAGGCAATAGCCTATATATTGCAAAGTCATTAGGCGGAGAGCTAATTTCTAGGTTATTAGAGTGAATTCCTTAGCGTTAAGTGACGATACCGCTGATTTGCCTGTACTCTGCTCAAGTTGGCGACGTGCAGCGTTAGCTACATCCCCACCCTGCCTAGCTATATCCATATTTTGGCTAAAGGTTTTAGGTTGGGTTGTTTCTGAAATCTCCATAGTAGATGTTTCCGCTAGCATATTTAATGCTTTTCAGTTGCTGATTTATCCACGCATCAGAGTAACCTAGACGTTTATAGTCCATCATAGCTTGATTGATAGATAGCTCTGGATCTTGCATTTAATCTAATCTCCTGTTCGCTACCCCAAAGGGTGCGTACACGTTTCTCCTCAAAAATTTGTATTTTATTCTGTTGTCTCAGAACTTGGTATTTTATCTAGGATTAGTGAGCTTCAGCCCAATTAGCACCTTGTGAGTAAGATACAGTTAGAGGGATGCGAGCGGTATATGCGTTTTGCATCTCCTCGGTTACTATCTCGGTTACTTGTGGTAGCTCTGCGGGGATTACGTCAAAGTTTAATTCATCATGCACCTGCATTATCATCTTTGATTTCAAGCCTTGCTCACTGAAACGTTTATAAATGCGTATCATGGCAATCTTTATCAAGTCAGCCGCTGAACCTTGGATAGGTGCATTGATCGCATTACGCTCTGAAAATGAACGAACTATTGCATTCTTGGAATTTATCTCAGGCAAAAGTCGGCGACGACCGAAAATGGTGGTTACATATCCGCACTCCTTAGCCTTAGCAAGGGATTCATCCATAAACTCCTGCACACGTGGATAGGTGGCGTAATAACCATCTATTAGCATTTTAGCCTCGCTACGCGGAATATCCAATCTCTGCGAAAGTCCAAATGCTGATATCCCATACAGAATACCAAAGTTGGCAGTCTTAGCATTGCGACGCTGTTCAGCCGTTACCTCCTCTAATGCCTCGTGATAAATCTTAGAGGCAGTAATCTGATGGATATCTTTCTCATGATTAAAAGCGTCAATCATTGTTTCATCTCCACTCATATCAGCCACTAAGCGAAGTTCAATCTGCGAATAATCCGCTGAGAAAAATATATTCCCATCCGATGGGATAAAGGCACGACGTATCTCACGCCCCTCATCCGTACGCACTGGGATATTTTGCATATTAGGGTTGGTTGATGATAGTCGTCCTGTTGCTGTTACAGTCTGATTAAATGTTGTATGTATTGCACCTGTCGAAGGGTTAATTAACTCAGGCAGAGCATTTATATATGTTGATAATAGCTTACGCAATCCGCGCAATTCCAATATCTTAGCAACAATGGGGTGACGATCCAGTAGCTTAGTCATAACCTCCTCAGTGGTTGAGTATTGACCACTCTTAGTTTTCTTAGCCTTTTCATCAATCTTTAGCCTGTCGAATAGCACTTCACCCACCTGCATAGGGGATGCTGTGTTAAATTTCTCTCCCGCCAAATCCCAACATTCCGCCTCAATCTCAGAAATCTTAGCACTCATTACCGTTGAAGACTCCTTGAGTGTTGCTACATCTATTCTAATCCCTGCCATCTCCATCTCAGCTAACACTGCAATAAGTGGAAGTTCAATATCGTTTAATAAGTTAGCCATTGAATTTGCAGCAATCTCAGTATCAAACTTAGCTTTAAGTAACAATGCAACCTCAGCACGCTGTGTAGCATATTTAGCAACCTGACTATCATCAACGGTGTTGAATAGGCTAGCCGCTGCACCACGCTTTCCCTTAGCTACATCTAACGATGCTAACTCAGTTTTCAATTCACTCTCAGATAGACGCTCAATATCATGGCTCATTTCTGGTTGAATAATATAATGGGCTACCGAGATATCATAGTATGGAGCAGAAAGTTCCACCCCTATATTTTTAAGAATTATATACGCACGCTTTAATTCAACACCCACCTTACAAACCTTATCGCTACATAATAATGTTGTCAAATCATCTAAATAACCACCCGAAAGATCCAAATAGTAAGATTTACCAGCGATAGCTAAGGCAATACCACGAAGAGCTGCGGTCATCGATTCACTCCCTTCAGCATAAATATGAATACCTACTTCGCTCTGTTTTAATCCCACAGCTACTACTTTACGTAACATCGAAATAGTATCAATAACAATAGCTTCCGATAAGTCTATGGCAGGCGTTACAGCAACTTCCTCAGCTACAATGGCTGAGGCTTCGGCGGTACTCTCCGCACTCTTTTCTCCTAATATCCTATTTATAAATGTACGGAACTCCAACTCTTGGAATATTTCACGCATTGCCGTTTCATTTATAGGTGCGCGTTGTAACTCCTGTTCATTAAACTCAATAGGAACATCCACCTTTATAGTAGCTAGTATCTTTGATAGTTTAATTTGTTCAGCATTATCAGTTACCTTTACCTTGATTGCCCCCTTTAACTTATCGCTATTCTCAATAAGATTCTCGACAGAGCCAAACTCCTTTAACAACTTGATAGCAGTAACCTCACCCACGCCAGGGCAACCAGGAATATTATCCACCTTATCACCCATAAGAGCCAATATATCGATTACTTGAAGAGGTGACTCAATTTGATATTTAGCACAAATCTGTTCAACACCACGCACCTCAAAGCCACCACCACGGAAAGATGGCTTAAATATCTTAATATTTTCAGCAACCAATTGCCCAAAATCCTTATCAGGAGTCATCATATAAGTATCAAAACCACGACGGCTAGCTTCACATGCCAATGTTCCAATTAAATCATCAGCCTCATACCCCTCCTGTTCAACAATAGGGATATTGTACGCTCGTAGAATATCCTTGATATAAGGGACAGCTTTACGTATATCCTCAGGAGTTTCTTCACGCGTACCCTTGTATGGTTCATAAAGTTCATGTCGGAACGTTTTCCCACCTAAATCAAAACAGACCGCAATATGTGTTGGGTTCTCCTTCTTCAAAATCTCTTGAAGAGTATTTACAAACCCAAAGATTGCAGAGGTATTCAACCCATTTGAGGTGATTCTAGGAGTTTTAATCATTGCATAATATGCACGGAAAATTAATGCGTAGGCGTCTAAAAGGAATAATTTCTTCATCTAAATGTTACAAATATGATTTATGAATATAAATATAGCTCTATTTTTTGAAAAATATTGAATTTTCCCCCTTTAATTTCCCACGAACAGATATTTATTACTATTTTTGCGCTACAAATGGTAACGACAAAGATTCTTAAAAATAATATATCTGAGGATTTAAAAGCTCTTAATCAACTAATAGAACGCTCACTTGAGTGTCCTAATAGTTTTATGCAAGAGATTATTATGATGTATCTGAAATCAAAAGGGAAACAGATACGTCCAATCCTTGTAATTCTAAGTGCTAAAACATTCGGCTCAGTTAACGAAAATGTTATTAATGCCGCTGCCGCAATAGAGCTACTGCATAACGCATCACTAATACATGACGACGTAGTTGATGACTCAAAAAAACGTCGCGGTTTGCCTACCATTAATAGTATTTGGGACAATAGCGTAGCAGTACTAGTAGGAGATTTCTTTGTAAGTAATGCATTACAATGCGCTATTAAGGTTGGTGATATGCGTATTATCAACTCCATCTCAGAGCTAAGTAAAGAATTAGCCCTAGGTGAGATAAACCAAATCAATAACGCACGCACACATAATATTGACGAAGATATATATTTTGATATTATCAATAAAAAAACAGCTTCGCTATTTATGAGTTGCATAGAGGTAGGAGGTTACGCCGTTAACGCCACTACTGAGCAGATTGCCCCATTGAAACATTTCGCTGAATTGCTAGGACTATGTTTTCAGATTAAGGATGATATCTTTGACTACTTCGAGGAGAAAAATATAGGCAAGCCTACTGGCAATGACCTACGTGAGGGTAAAATCACACTTCCACTGATTTACGCACTTACCAACAACAACGGTGAGGAGAACGACGCAATGATTCAATTAACGCGTAAAGATGAACTAACCACTGATGAGATAGCAACCCTAATCAATTATGCTAAAGATAAAGGGGGAATAGAATACTCATATCAAAAGATGCAAGAGTTACGCAACCAAGCCATTAATATCATAGCAGAATATAAGAATAACGAAGCATTTATAAATCTTCTTGATTATATAATAGCTAGAGATTTTTAAGTCTAGCCACTAAGCCAAATATCAGATGTTACAACAATTTTTACAAGAGGGGCGCATTGAGGCAGGTTGTGACGAAGCAGGACGCGGATGTCTAGCAGGTTCAGTTTATGCAGCCGCTGTAATACTTCCTGCTGATTTCTATAACGAGAAACTCAACGATTCAAAGAAACTAAGTGAACGCGAGCGTGAAACACTACGCCCAATTATAGAACGTCAAGCAATAGCTTGGGGTGTTGGAATAGTAACAGCTGAGGAGATAGATCAGATAAATATACTAAAAGCATCCCATCTAGCTATGCATCGCGCCATAGCCGCATTAAAGGTAAAACCAGAATTTCTTTTGATAGATGGCAACCGCTTTACACCATACCCAAATATTGCACATGAATGTATAGTCAAAGGTGATGGGAAGATGATGAGCATAGCCGCCGCATCCATCCTAGCCAAAACCCACCGTGACGAATATATGCAACAACTGCACAACGAATATCCCCAATACGGATGGGACAAAAG
Organism: Bacteroidales bacterium; assembly: GCA_044433325.1. Classification (GTDB taxonomy): domain Bacteria; phylum Bacteroidota; class Bacteroidia; order Bacteroidales; family Muribaculaceae; genus HGM05232. Next base: position 3,256 of record JAWXTT010000002.1, on the reverse strand, counting down.
TAAAGGCTACCCAACCAAAGCACACAGAGCAGCAATAGCAGAGCATGGTACAACACCATATCACCGCTTAACATTCCGTTTAGTTTAGAACTATCTCTTTAGGGGACTTCTAAAAATTGAATTTTAACGCTTTTCTATTTTGATACTTCATCTTCGCATTTTACAATATGCACCGTAGGCACCGCTACGCTCACATTTTGAAAAATACAAATCTAAAGCATCAAAATAAATAATCGAATAAAACCAATTATTAGAAGTCCCCTTTAGTCATTCTTACGATTAGGATTGGCAGGGAACCATCCTTTGCGGACACGTTCACGTTGTTGGAATAGCTCTAGAATAGACCATAGGAAAGTTATTCCTAGTACACCTAGTGAGGTTGATAGGATAATATTTTCTATAAATAGCGAGATTGCCAATGTTATAATTCCGCAAATTAGGAACGCCCACCAGCATTTTACACCTAAATAATACTCAGCCTTAATTACTATTGGGTGAAACAATCCAATTATTAAGAAAGTTACTACCGCCACTATTAAACCTATGAAATTTATCTCCATGATATCCTTTATTTTTATTATTCAGTACAAAGATAGTGATTTAGACCCTTATAGCAAAAAATCAAGAGCGTACTTTTTCACAAAAGCACACTCTCCTCATAACCAAAATTCAAGTATATATCTATAATATCTTTCTAAGACAGATTCTTCACCAACCAATAGTTACAAAATCCGCTAAGTACAAAGTTAAGCATAATAAACTCATATCCAAACCCTATCCGATTAAAAATATGTTAAAGTCTATTAATGAACATATATCCCACTCTCACTTTCTCAAACTAATACTGAGAGAGAGAGAGAGAGAGAGAGAGAGAGATTACTAACTCGTTCCCACCAGCACAGAGTTGATTTGCAGGGGTAACTTTGAGGCTTCGCGCAGTAGCTTAAACCGCAGCGTACTTTTAGGTACGTGAGGATTTAAGACACAAGTGAAGTGCCAAAGATGCACCGCAAATCAGCATCCACACACTTTTGAGTTGATTTAAGGGTGCAGATTTGGGGCTTCGCACAGCGGCTTAAACCACAGCGTACTTTTCGGTACGTGAGGATTTAAGACACAAGTGAAGTGCCAAAGATGCCCCTTAAATCAGCTCAAAAATTATTTTTCGCGCATAATAACATTGATAGGTGTTCCTGTAAAGTCCCAATTCGCGCGGATCTTATTCTCTAGATAGCGACGATAAGGCTCTTTAACCCATTTAGGTAGGTTACAGAAGAACACGAATGTAGGAGTATATGAATCTTTAAGCATAGTTACATATTTAATCTTCACATATTTACCTTTGTTAGCAGGTGGTGGATATGCACCGATAACCTCCTGCATATATTCATTAAGCTTAGATGTAGGGATTAATCGTTTCTTGTTTTCGTTAACCTCAACAGCTGTTTCCAGCACTTTATGGATACGTTGTTTAGTAAGTGCTGAACCGAATATTATAGGGAAATCCACAAATGGAGCGAAACGTTCACGTATAGCCGCTTCATAAGTTTTGATAGCCTCTTGCGACTTATCCTCAACCAAATCCCATTTATTAACGCAAACTACAAGTCCCTTTTTATTACGTTGTATTAGCGAGAATATGTTACTATCTTGGCTCTCAATACCACGTGTTGCATCAATCATTAAGATACAGATATCAGAATTTTCAATAGCACGCACACTACGGATAACCGAATAATACTCAATATCTTCATTAACTTTAGCTTTTTTACGAATACCAGCGGTATCCACTAAGTAGAAGTCAAAACCGAACTTATTATATCTAGTGTATATCGAGTCACGAGTAGTACCTGCGATATCAGTTACAATATTTCTCTCCTCACCAATAAATGCATTGATGATAGATGATTTACCCGAGTTAGGACGACCCACGATTGCGAAACGTGGAATATCATGAGCATACTCCTCCTCTGGAGCATCCTCTGGAAGTAACTCCTTAATTCTATCCAACAGATCTCCTGTACCTGAACCACTCATTGCTGATATTGAGTAAGGGTCACCCAGACCCAATCCATAAAATTCAGCCGAGCTATATATCCAGCTATTTGAATCCACCTTATTTGAAACCAACACTACTGGTTTTTTACTACGGCGCAAGATGCGCGCCACACTCTGATCTAGGTCTGTGATACCATTCATCACATCCACAACGAACATTACTACATCAGATTCCTCAATTGCAATAGATACCTGCTTGTTGATCTCCTCCTCAAAAACATCTTCCGAGTTTACCACCCAACCACCAGTATCTATCAGTGAGAACTCCTCGCCACACCATTCAACCTTACCATATTGGCGGTCACGTGTTGTACCTGAGGTATCATCTACGATAGCTGTGCGAGTTTGTGTCAATCTATTAAATAGTGTTGACTTACCCACGTTAGGACGACCTACTATTGCTACTACTTTTCCCATTTTATTTTTATAAATTTAATTTATTTGGAGAAACTATCTATATAGCCCCCTATTTTATTATCCTCACGGATTATTAGTCAATATACCCAAATGCGCGTAACTTATTTTCACGATTACGCCAATCCTTTTCCACCTTGACAAATATTTCAAGATAGATATTTTTTTGGAAGAAAATCTCTAAATCCTTACGAGCTTGCACCCCTACGCGTTTAAGCATCGCGCCCTGTTTACCAATCATAATACCCTTTTGGCTATCACGTTCAACATAAACAACCGCCATGATATGTATAGCTTTCTCCTTTTCGTCAAACTTCTCTACCAACACCTCAGCCGAGTATGGTACCTCTTGGTCATAGTTAAGTAGAATCTTTTCACGGACAATCTCCGTAACAAAGAAACGTGCAGGTTTATCTGTCAAAGCATCCTTACCAAAGAATGGAGGTGATACAGGCAATAAGTCTATAATGCGTTTATTTAGCATATCCACATTAAATTTCTCCTTGGCTGATGTTGGGAAAATCTCAGCTTTAGGCAACACCTCACGCCACTTATCTACCAACGCAACCAATTCCTGTTGCCCTTTTAGCAAATCTATCTTATTTATAACCAGCAGTACAGGAATATTTTCCTTAGCCACTCGCTCAAGAAATTTAATATTTTTAGAGTAATCCTCAACAACATCAGTTACATATATCAGGACATCCGCATCAGTCAAAGCCTCCTCAGAGAAATGCAACATACTCTGTTGCAACTTATACTTAGGAGCAAGCACCCCAGGAGT
>JAWXTT010000001.1:0-65932 GCA_044433325.1 Bacteroidales bacterium | reverse complement strand
CTATTGTTGAAGGATTATGATAGCGTTATTAATGATATGAATGCAGCTTTAACTATTAATCCTAATTATACACTTGCATATTTTATTAAGTCGGTGGCTACGTTTATGCAGATCGAGAGTGAAACAACTGATTCAGCTTATGCTAATAAGTTAAAGGGTATGCCATCAATGCCTAATATGGCAGGTGCGGCTGAACGTGTATATCATGGTAAGATAATGGAGGTTGTAAGATTACTGGATATAACTATTAATCTTTCACCTAACATGGTGTATGCTTACTTTAATAAGGGGTGTATGCTTATGGAGGTTAAGGATTATACTGGTGCTCTTAGCTGTTTTAACAGTGCCATTGCTATTAAGCCTGAATTTGCTGAGGCATATTATAATCGTGGTCTTGCATATTTACAATTGGGAAATAAGGAGCGTGCTTTTGCTGACCTTAGTAAGGCTGGTGAACTAGGTATGTTACCATCATATTCAATACTGAAAAGAATGACCCCTGCACGCAATTCACGTGCCGTAGAATAATGTATTGTTAGATTGTGCTTAGAATCATGGCTATTAACCATTGACTCTGTTTCTAAATCTAATTTGTAACTCCTGTATTCGATTGATTAATTCATCAAAAGTTAGCTTTTCACCATAAATCATAGATAGTTGCATACTATTATAGTCAGAACGCCAACTATCTATTGGGGACTTCTAATAATCGAATAAAATCAATTATTAGAAGTCCCCTATATTAGTTGGTATTTGAGTTGATAAACCTAATCTGTTTATTGCATAATCTCCAGTAGGTGCAATCTTTGCTTTATCACGCCTAGCTATACTTTTAGCGATCTCTTCTAGTGATGGATATATAGTGCCTAATCCTAATATTTTATCAATTTTAGGGTAGCAGTATATTCCTCTTGCAACGCGGATGATTTTATTTGCATTAGTTAACCGCTCTAATGCTTTTGCAATAGATTTAGGTTCGCCATAATGAATAAAATCTGTTGAGAACAGAATCTTTCCTCTTCCGCGTTTTTGTATTTTGCTTAGTATATTACTGTCAATGCTTTGGCTCATATTACTTTGTCTAATTCGTCGTAAAAAACAGCAAACTTTTACGACAATAACTAATTTTAATGTTATATTTGTTATAGATTATTTTATTTGGGCTGTTTATTTTAGATTTGCTATGTATTTATGATTTACGGTATTAGGGTATGTGGATAAATTAGGTTATGAAACACTAAAAATAATTAAATAAATATAATTTAATTCTGATATTATCTATTATATAGGTAAATAGTTGGGAGTTCAGTAAAAAAATCTTATATTTGCATTGTAATTAAGTAAAGGAGAGGGGGCAGGTGCTCCCTCATTTTTTTACTTATTTGATTTAGGATGGTTGAGAAAAGCAAATTAATAGATTTCATAAATGCGAAATTACAGGGGGATGAGGATGCATTCTTAGTGGATGTTATCTTTAACTCTGGTAATAGTATCGTAGTTGAAATTGATAGTATGAGCAGTGTTAGCATTGATAAGTGTATTGAATTGTCTAAGGCTCTAAGTGAGGAGTTTGGTGAAACTTTAGATGATTATGACTTTGAGGTAGGTTCGGCAGGATTAACTTCTCCCTTTAAGATTAAGGAGCAATATCTTAAAAATATTGATAACGATGTTGAGGTTCTGACTAATGACGGAAAGAAACTAAAGGGTCTTTTAACTGAGGTTAATGATGACGATTTCACGATTACTATTAGTAAACGTATGAAAGTTGAGGGCAAAAAACGCCCCGTTGATGTTGAAGAGCCCCTAACACTAAAATATAGCGAAATAAAATATACTAAATATTTAATGCAATTTAAATAATATGGCAAAAAAAGAGGAACACATTGACATGGTCGATAGCTTTTCAGAATTTAAAGAACTGAAAAATATTGACAAAACCACGATGATTAGCGTGCTTGAGGAGTCTTTCCGTAGCGTGTTGGCTAAAATGTTTGGTTCGGATGAAAATTTTGATGTTATCATGAATCCTGACAAAGGGGATTGTGAGATTTATCAAAATTTAATAGTCGTGCCTGATGGTGAAGTTACTGATCCTATTAAACAGATTAGTCTTAGTGATGCACATAATGATCCTGAAGATCCAGATCCAGATTGTGAAGTTGGTGAGGAGCATATCAAAAAGATTGAATTTGCTAAATTTGGTCGTCGTGCTATTCTTATATTACGCCAAACTCTTGCATCTAAAATATTAGATCTTCAAAAGGATGCTATCTATACTAAGTTTAAGGATATGGAGGGTGAATTAGTTGTCGGTGAGGTTTATCAACTTTGGAAAAAGGAGATGTTGCTTCTGGATGATGACAAGAATGAACTACTTCTACCTAAAGAGGAGCAGATACCATCAGATTTCTTCCGCAAGGGAGACACTGTACGTGCCGTGATTAGTAATGTTGATAATAAGAATGGTAATCCACGTATTACCGTTTCACGTACTAATGAGGCGTTCTTACGTCGATTGTTTGAGATTGAAGTACCTGAAATTAATGATGGATTAATACTTATACGTGCCGTTGCTCGTATCCCTGGAGAGCGTGCTAAGATAGCCGTAGAATCGTATGATGAACGTATTGACCCAGTAGGTGCTTGTGTAGGTGTTAAGGGTGCTCGTATTCATGGTATAGTTCGTGAACTACGTAACGAGAATATTGATGTGATTAACTACACTAGTAATCCTCAACTATTTATCCAACGTGCGTTATCTCCTGCTAAGATATCATCTATTCGCCTAAACGAGGAGGAGAAGAAGGCTGAGGTTTTCCTACGCCCTGAGGAGGTTTCATTAGCTATTGGTAAGAATGGCTTGAATATTAAACTTGCATCTATGCTTACTGGTTATAATATTGATGTATATCGTGACTTAGAGGAAGCTGGTGAGGAGGATATCTACCTAGATGAATTTAGTGATGAAATAGAATCATGGATTATTGAGGAATTTAAAGCGATTGGTTGTGATACAGCTAAGAGTGTATTAAATATCTCACGTGAATTCCTATTAGAGAAAACAGACTTAGAGGAGGATACTATTGATAATGTTATTAGCATTCTACGTGCAGAATTTGAATAATAACAGAAACTGTAACGAGATTAAATGTATTAAAAACTCCTGAATTAACAACAACATATTTAACATGCCGATAAAGATAAGTAAAGTAGCAAAAGATTTAAATGTTGGGACTTCGACACTAATCGAATTTCTAAAGAAAAAGAATATAACAGTTGATTCTAGCCCTAACGCTAGGATTGAAGATGAGCATTATAAAATGTTGATTAATGAGTTTAAGTCTGATAAGGATATTAAACAGGAGTCTGATAAATACTCATCTGGTCGTCAGAAAGAGAAGAGCAAACCTGCGGCAGCTACACCACAGGAGCCTAAAGATATCAAAACTGTGATTCAAACAGTGCAGAAGCCTAAGATTGTAGGTAAAATAGATATCAACTCTATCGGTAAACCACAACCTAAAAAGGGGGAGAAGTCAGTAGTGGCTAAACCAACACCTAAAGTTGAGCCTAAAAAGGTTGAACCAGTTAAACCTGAACCTAAAAAGGTTGAGCCTAAAAGGGTAGAGGTTGCAAAACCAGCTCCAGCAGTTAAGACAGTTGAAGTAAAACCAGTAGTTAAGGAGGTTGTTAACCCTGTTGCTAAGGTTGAGGCTAAAGAGGTTGTTAAGCCTGAGAGTGATAGCCAATTTATCTCAATGAGTCGTCCTGCTATTAACTCAACGATTAATATTGTAGGTAAGATTGACCTATCAACAATAAATCAACAGACTAGACCTAAGAAGAAAACTAAGGAGGAGCGTAAAACTGAACGTATCGCTAAGGAGAAGGCTCGTAACGATGCTAAACCAGCTAATAATACAGCAGGTGGAGATAATGCGGATAAGAGAAAACGCAAACGCATAGGAACAGAAAAGGTTGATGTTGATAACCGAGCTAACCAACCAGCAGGTAATAATAATCCTCACCAAAGAGGTAACCATCCGAATAATAATAATAACCATCACAACAATAACAATAGTAATAATGGCGGTGGTTTTAAACGAAATAACAACGGTGGCGGTGGAAACAACGCTAATGCTGGTAAACGTGGTGGAAATAACTACAATAACAATTCTAAACAACGTCCTGTAAAAGCGGAGGTTAGTGAAGTAGATGTACAAAAACAAGTTAAGGAAACATTAGCGCGCTTAACTAGCAAAACTAATAAGAACAAAGGTAACAAGTGGCGTAAAGAGAAACGCGACGCATTTAGTGAACGTGAACGTGAAGCAGCTGAATTGGTAGCAGCAGAAAGCAAGACATTGAAGTTAACTGAATTCGTAACTGCTAATGACTTAGCATCTATGATGGATGTATCTATCAACAATGTAATTGCTACATGTATGAGTATTGGTGTTATGGTATCTATCAATCAACGACTAGATGCAGAAACTATCAACATCGTTGCTGAAGAATTTGGTTTCAAAACAGAATATGTAAGTGCTGAGGTTGTTGAAGCTATCAACGAGGTTGAAGATCGTGAAGAGGACTTAATGCCTCGTCCACCCATCGTAACTGTGATGGGACACGTTGACCACGGTAAAACATCACTACTTGACTATATCCGTAGTGCTAATGTAATCGCTGGTGAGGCTGGTGGTATTACTCAGCATATCGGTGCATATAATGTGAAACTGGCAGATGGTCGTAAGATTACATTCTTAGATACTCCAGGTCACGAAGCCTTTACAGCTATGCGTGCTCGTGGTGCTAAGGTAACAGATATTGTAATTATCATAGTTGCAGCTGATGATAATGTCATGCCTCAAACTATCGAGGCTATCAACCATGCGGCGGCGGCAGGTGTACCTATCATATTTGCAATTAATAAGATAGATAAACCAACCTCTAATCCAGAAAAGATTAAAGAGGAGCTAGCCAATATGAACTACTTAGTTGAGGATTGGGGTGGTAAATACCAATCACAAGAGATTTCAGCTAAAAAGGGTACAGGCGTTGAGCAACTAATGGAGAAGGTATTGCTTGAGGCTGAAATGCTTGAGCTAAAAGCTAATCCTAACAAGAATGCAACAGGTTCAATCATAGAATCATCACTAGATAAGGGTCGTGGTTATATCGCTACAATCCTAGTACAGAGCGGAACACTTAAAATAGGTGACGTAATGTTAGCAGGTACACATCATGGTAAGATTAAGGCTATGTTCAATGAACGTAACCAACGTATCAAGGAGGTTGGACCATCTGAACCAGCACTAATCTTAGGCTTAAATGGCGCACCTACCGCAGGTGATACATTTAATGTGATGGAAACAGAGCAAGAGGCACGTGAGATTGCAAACAAACGTGAGCAATTACAACGTGAATTAGGATTACGTACTAAGAAAATATTAACATTGGATGATATAGGTCGTCGTCGTGCAATCGGTAACTTCCAAGAGCTTAATATTATCGTTAAGGGTGACGTGGATGGTTCTATCGAGGCGTTAAGTGACTCACTTATCAAACTTTCAACTGAAGAGATTCAAGTTAATGTATTACATAAAGCAGTTGGTGCTATCTCAGAATCAGATATCACACTAGCGGCAGCATCTAATGCAATTATCATCGGTTTCCAAGTCCGTCCATCATTAGCCGCTAAACGTTCAGCTGAGCGTGAAGGGGTTGAGATACGTCTATACTCAGTAATCTACAAAGCTATCGAAGAGGTTAAGGATGCAATGTCAGGTATGTTATCTCCAGAAATCAAGGAGGAAACTATCGGTACAGTTGAGGTGCTTCAAACATACCATATCTCAAAGGTTGGTACTATTGCAGGTGCTATCGTTCGTGATGGTAAGGTTAAACGTAACTGTAAGATTAGACTTATCCGTGACGGTATCGTTAAATACACAGGTGTATTAGATTCATTGAAACGTTTCAAAGATGATGTTAAAGAGGTTACTTCAGGTTACGATTGCGGTCTAAGTATCACCAACTACAACGATATTATTGAGGGTGACATGATAGAATGTTACGAAGAGGTAGAGGTAAAGAAAACACTTTAGTCTTTAAAATAAAGTCAAATATCAAGTATCGTTATTTAGTTTTACAAGGACTGAATAACGATACTTTTTTATAGGGATGTTATGATATACTTAAATATAGGAACAAACTTAGGGGATAAAGCAACCAACCTTTATAAGGCAATAATGTTGATAGAGCATAGTTTACAATGTGAATGTACACTATCCGACACTATCGAGAGTGAGCCATGGGGGTACGAGTCCACCAACACATTCCTGAATATAGGGGTAGCACTAAACGCCAATATCACCCCAGAAGAGCTGTTAGATAAGATACATCAGATAGAGCAGCATATGGGTAGCACCACGCACCGCAACGAAAGTGGTGAATATATAGATCGCCTAATAGATATAGATATAATAGCCATAGACAACATGGTGATAAACACCCCACAGCTAAAAATTCCACACCCCGAGCTAAGTCACCGCCCATTCGTCTATCTCCCTCTAAAACAACTAGCCACGCCCATCCTCTATGAAGAAATCCTACTCCTAAGCCATCACAAATAATATCTATTCATACAGACTGTCTTAACGTCAAAAGATAGTAATGCACTCTTAAAACAAAGTAGATAATAAGAGTGAAAATTATTTTACAATAACACTCTGATAAATAAATAAATAGATAGATAGATAGATAGATAGATAGATAGATAGATAGATAGATAGATAGATAGATAGATAGATAGATAGATAGATAGATAGATAGATAGATATTATTCAAAAAAAAGTTTGTAATTCAGGATTTTATGATTTAACTTTATAGCCAGATAGATGCTTCAATTTAGGATGTTACGAGTTCTTGTCCTAAATTTTGGGGTAAAAATTAGAATTTAAAAACACAGTTATTAACAATAAATTTAAAAGACATGAGAAAGCTAATTATTATGACAGCTCTGTTGCTGACATCATCTGCACTAACACTAACATCTCAAACCTTTGAGAAAGGGACAAATCTAATTAAAGTAGGCGTTGGTTTTGCTAATAAACAATATAACCTTCCTATATCACTGGGATATGAACGTGGTATTATAACTTTTGATAATTCAGATATGTCAATAGGTGTAGGGGGTAGATTCACTGCTTCTTGGGATGAAGATGTTAATGAAGATGGCGTAACGTATGACTCCACTAGCTCCTCTCATTACATAGTCTCAGCATTAGCTAACTGGCATTATACAGGCTTTGGTAGATGGGATTTATATGCAGGCGGTTCAGTTGGCTGCGATTTTGCAAGCCGCACAGAAGATTTCAGGGGAGGATATCATACATATTTCAATACTGATGGTACCCAAGGAGTTAAAAGAGGTCGCCATGATTTTTCAGCAAACTGGTGTAACTTTGTATATGGTATAACCATAGGCGCAAGATATGAAATTACCGATATTTGGTCTTTATATGCAGAGGGTGGATATGATATTAGTTATATTAGCGTAGGCACAGCATTTAGATTCTAACAAATACCCACTTATACACATAGTTAAGCATTTTTTTGTGGAAAAATTTGATGGTGATGGGGAAATGGGTTAACTTTGCGCTAGTTAAAATATTAGTGGAGAAATTTGACTGCTTGCAACCACTTGAAAAAATGCTAAAACTGAGATAATCAAATACACATTTTTCTAAGAATTTTTCTGAGCAGTTTAATATTAATTCCACAATTTAAATAAATTGTAGAAGAATGAGTTATTTATTTACATCTGAATCTGTGTCTGAGGGACATCCTGATAAGGTTGCTGACCAAATTAGTGATGCTCTATTAGATGAATTTATTGCTTTTGATACTGAATCAAAGGTGGCTTGCGAAACTTTAGTAACAACTGGACAGGTAATTGTGGCTGGTGAGGTGAAATCTAACGCCTATGTTGACCTAATGGAGGTGACGCGCCGTGTAATTAATCGTATTGGATATAATCGTAGCGAATATAAATTTGATGCTGACTCGTGTGGTGTGCTATCAGCCATTCATGAGCAATCAGCAGATATTAACCGCGGTGTAGATCGTGAGTCTAAAATGGAACAAGGTGCTGGTGACCAAGGTATGATGTTCGGTTATGCTAGTAATGAAACTGCTAACTATATGCCTCTATCATTGGATTTATCACATCAACTATTAATAGAACTTGCAGCGATTAGACGTGAAGAGAGGGAGATGGTTTACACCACAGAGAGTGGCGAAACACGCTCATACCTTCGTCCTGATGCGAAGAGCCAAGTAACTATTGAGTATGCTGATGGCAGTAATAAGCCTGAGCGTATTCACACAATAGTTATTAGTACACAACATGATGACTTTGTGAAACCAGCGGATGAATCTGCTGAGGCTATCGCTGAGGCTGATACTAAGATGTTACAATGTATCTATGATGATGTTAAGAGTGTTCTTATCCCACGTGTTAAAGCGAAACTCTCGGCACAATTGCAGGCGTTATTTGATGATGAAGTGATACTGCATGTTAACCCAACAGGTAAATTCGTTATTGGAGGTCCTCATGGTGATACTGGCTTGACAGGTCGTAAGATTATTGTTGACACTTACGGTGGTAAGGGTGCGCATGGTGGTGGTGCTTTCTCTGGTAAAGATCCATCTAAGGTTGACCGTTCAGCGGCTTATGCGGCTCGTCATATTGCTAAAAATGCTGTTGCGGCAGGTGTTGTTGATGAGATATTGGTTCAGGTTGCTTACGCCATAGGTGTTGCTGAACCTGTTAGCTTATATGTAAATAGTTATGGTTCTGCTAATGTAGAGTGTAATGACTCTGAGATTGCTGAAAAGTTGGCGGCGATTTTTGATATGCGCCCTAATGCTATCGAAACTCGTTTAAAACTTCGTAACCCTATATATGAAGAAACAGCATCATACGGACATATGGGTCGTACTCCTCAAGTGGTTGAAAAACATTTCAAATCAAAATATGAAGGGGAAAAACTAATGAATGTTGAACTATTCACATGGGAGAAACTAGATTACGTTGACCAAATTAAGTCTGCTTTTAATATATAAAAAGAGAAAATAAACACACAAAGCAATTTATCAGTTATCTTTTAGTGGAAAAAGTGCTAACATTTTTTGGGAGTTCTACCAAAATTGATAACTTTGCGAATTAAATAGTGAATTAAAATTAACGAACCTTATAAATAAATGGCAACATTAGAGAAAATTAGAAACAAGTCGGGATTATTAGTAGCAGTAATTGGTATAGCACTGCTTTCATTCGTAATTGGGGACTTGTTCTCATCAAAGAACTCAGTATTGTTCAGTGATAGAACAACAGCTGTAAAAGTAGGCGGAGAGAAAATTGATATCATGGATTTCCAACGCCGCTATGAAGAAGCTTCATACCAAGTACAACAACAAGGACAACAAGTGGATGGTGCATTAATCCAAAATCAAGTTATTAACCAAATGATTCAAGAATCATTAATTAATGGTGAGATTGAAGAAAACGATATTTATGTAACTTCAAAAGAGTTAACTGAATATATGACTGGTAGCATGGTAACACAATCTATTATGCAATTTGCACAACAAATGGGAATGCAAACACCAGCGCAACTGTATGACCTAATCTTTAACCCAATGAATTATGGTATGACTGTAGAACAGGTTGAACCTTACCGTCAAGAGTGGTTAAGACAAGAGAAATTTACTGAGCAACAACTTAAATTTGCTAAATATGCAGCCTTATTAACAGGTGCAATCCAAGCTAATGATTTGGATAAAGCTGCTATTTATGCAGAAATGGCTGAAACTCCAGTTGTAAATATCGTCAAAAAGAGCTATTCATCATTAAGCAACAGTGATTACACTGTATCTGATGCTGAAATCCAAGCAGAATATGAGAAGAACAAAAATAAATATAAAACTCCTAACGCATTTAGTAAAGTAAGATATATCTCAGTTGATATTAAACCATCAGCAGCAGATAAAGCTGAAGGTGCTAAGATTATGGAGGATGCTTATGCTAAAATCAAAGATGCTAGTGATGTTGAAGCTATCATTAACAATAGCGAGCTAACAATAGTAAATGCAACAGTAACAGCAACAGATATTCCTAATACTAAGTTACGTAGTTTTGTTACAAGCTCTAAAGTTGGTGCAACTACTCAACCTGAATTAATGTCAGATGTTTACTCAATGACTAAAGTATTAGGTAAGATGGTTCAGACTGACTCAGTTATGGCTAATATGGTAATTGTTCAAGGAACTAAAAGCCAACAAGATTCAGTATTAAATCTACTTAACTCAGGTACATCTATTGCAGATATCCAAAAGATTAGTACAGTAGCAGGAGCACAAGCTGATGCATGGATACCTTTGAAACAACTTAGCAACAATGAAGAGATTGTTAATAAGTTAATCAAAGCAGGAAAAGATTACTTCCCTATAAATAGTACTGAGAGTAGTGCTGCATTCTACCAAGTAACTAAGAAGAATGCACCTAAACAGATGTACAAAATAGCAACTACAAGCTATAAACTATATCCAAGTCAAGAAACTATTGATGGATTACGTAATAAGTTACAAGAGTTTATCTATGCTAATAACACTGCGGACAAATTTATTGCTGAGGCTACTAAAGCTGGTTATAACGCGCTATCAACAGTAGTTTCAGAGCAAGATGCACAAATGGCTAGAATTGAAAGCACACGTGATATTATCAAATGGATTCACGAGGCTAAAACAGGTTCTGTATCTCCATTATTTGATGATCAAGGTAACGATAAAATTATTGCAGTAGCAGTTGAAGATGTTTATGACCAACAATATACTCCAGTATCTGATCCTGATTTACGTCAAATGTTAACTGTTAAAATCCGTAACGACAAAAAAGCGGCCGACTTAATGGCTAAGTATGCAGGTAAAGCTAGCACTGTTGAGGCGTATGCTGATTTAATGGATGCTAAAGTTGACGAGGCAGTAGGTGTTAACTTCGGTCAAATGTTTATACCTCTAATCGGTATGAATGAGGCTAAACTACAAGGTACAATTGCGGCTAGTGAATTAAACACGGTTGTAGGTCCTATACAAGGAAATAATGCAATATATGTTTTTGAAGTAAAATCAATTGATAACGCAAGTAGAACATTCAATGCTGACGAGGCAGCAATTGAATTTGGTTCAGCTAAAGGTAACCAAGCTGTATTAAACAAAGTTGTTGAGATACTAAAAGGTAATACTGAGGTTGTAAATAATATGATTAACTTCTAATGAAATAACCACTAACGGTATTAAAAAGGGATTAGTTACATAGCTAATCCCTTTTTTTATGACCAAAATTTACTCAATTATTAAAAAAATATGTAACTTTGGTGTTTATTGATGATTATATATAATGAATAGTATAAACGATATACAGAACGAGATAATTGAGGAGTTTGGAGATTTTGATGATTGGATGGATAAGTATGCCTATATCATTGAGTTAGGAAACTCACTGCCAGCAATTGATGAATCACATAAGACCCCTAGCAATATAATCGAAGGGTGTCAAAGTCGCGTTTGGCTGAATGCTGAGTTAGAGGATGGTAAGGTGATGTTTGAGGCTGATTCAGATGCAATAATAGTAAAGGGGATTATCACCATACTAATTCGTATCCTCTCAGGACATACTCCACAAGAGATACTAGATAGCGATTTATACGTAATCAGTGAGATAGGACTTCAAGAGCATCTGTCACCTACCCGAAGTAACGGTTTAGTAGCAATGGTGAAGCAGATGAAAATGTATGCCTTAGTCTACAAAGCTAAAGAGAATAAGCAACTATAAATATAATAACTGGGCAAGGAGTGTGATATGCGCAGACCGCCCCTAAAAAACTAATCTACTATGTTAAAGAATCATCCTAAAGGATTAATCCCAGCCGCCCTATCTAACATGGGTGAACGCTTCGGATTCTACATTATGATGGCAATTCTTTCACTATTCCTGACATCTAAGTTCGGTTTGGAGAAGAGTGAGTCATCAATTATCTATTCAGTATTCTACGCACTGATTTATCTACTTTCATTAATTGGTGGTTTCGTAGCTGATAAAACTAAAAAGTATAAAGGTACAATCCTTGCAGGTCTTGTACTTATGACTATTGGTTATCTATTGATAGCAATTCCAACACCAACACCAGTGCCTAACTTGAAACTTTACTTGACTATGACTTGTGCAGGATTGTTTGTTATTGCATTTGGTAATGGTTTATTTAAAGGTAATCTACAAGCTGTAGTAGGTCAGTTATATGACAATCCTAAATACTCAGCACAACGTGATACTGGTTTCCAAATCTTCTACATGTTTATCAATATTGGTGCAATGTTTGCTCCACTTATTGCGGTAGCTATCCGTAACTGGTGGTTAAAAGCTAATGGTTTTGCATTTAACTCAGACCTTTCACGTCTATGTCACCAATTTTTAGAAGGTACTCACACTGCTGAATCTACTGCTCGTCTTAATGAGCTAGCTACAACTGTTAATGGTGGTGTAGTTCCTGCTGATATGGGTACATTCGTTAATGAATATCTAAATGTTTTTAACCACGGTTTCCAATATGCATTCTTTGCAGCGGTAGTAGCTATGTTAATTTCAGTAGTAATATTCGTTGTTAATAAGAAATCTCTTCCAGATCCAGCTAAGAAACAAGTAGCTGCTGATGGTAAAGCTGTAATTGAGATGTCTGCAACTGAGGTGCGCCAACGTATCTATGCATTGTTTACAGTATTCGCTATTGTAATATTCTTCTGGTTCTCATTCCACCAAAATGGTGTGACACTTACATTCTTTGCAAATGACTATACTAACCTTAGCGCATTACGTGTTGACTTAGGATTTACATCATTTGAGGGTGCTGAGGTATTCCAATTCTTTAACCCATTCTTCGTAGTATTCTTAACTCCAGTAGTAATTGGTTTATTCAGCTGGTTAAAGGCTAAGAATATTGAGATATCTACACCACGTAAGATTGCTATCGGTATGGGTATTGCAGCTATCGGTTTTGCTGTAATGTCTTTCGGTTCAGTGGGTTTACCTACATCAGAAGAGGTAACTGCTATGGGAGGACTAGATAACGCGGCGCGTGTTACTCCATGGTTATTAATATGGACATATCTAATCCTAACAGTTGCGGAACTGTTTATTTCTCCACTAGGACTTTCATTTGTATCTAAGGTAGCTCCTCCACAATACCAAGGTATTATGCAAGGCGCATGGTTAGGTGCAACAGCACTAGGTAACCAACTACTATTTATTGGTGCTATCCTTTATGAAAATATTCCAATATGGGCAACATGGGTAGTATTCGTAGTAGCTTGTCTATGTTCAATGTTCACTATGCTAGCAATGTTAAAATGGCTAGAGCGTGTAGCTAAGTAAAGAGTAGCTAAGCAATAAAATATCAAAGCCAGTCTAAACAGTATAATAGTTGTTAGACTGGCTTTTTTTCTCTCTTACCACAACAAAATACTTATTAACCATGAAAGTAAATCTTATATATTTTAGTGCCACATATACTACTAAACGAATCTCAGAATATATTGCTAATGGAGTATGCTCCGCTGTGCAATCTCACGATGTGACTAACACCTCAATAAAATCAGATATTGAACTAAATGATACTGAGGATTTATTAATAGTAGCAATGCCAGTGTATGCAGGTCGCATACCACCGCAGGCAGTTAAGTCACTAAATAGGTTTAAAACCACTACTAATACCCCTGCTATTATCTTATGTGTATATGGTAATCGTGAATATGATGATGCATTAATCGAGATGTGGGATATTGTTAAGGGTAATGGCTTTCGTGTAATCTCAGCGGCAGCATTCGTAGCGCAACACTCAATATTCCCAAAGGTAGCGGCTAATCGCCCAGATGCGGATGATTGGTGTGTTATTGACAATTATATCAACAAGTGTAAAGAGTTATTAGCGGATAAGGATGCTATTACTGAGATAGAGGTCATTGGTAATAGACCATATAAAACACCTGGTTCAATCCCTATTACTCCAACAGGAAACAGACGTTGTAAAAACTGTGGAGTATGCGCTGAGTTATGCCCAGTGGGAGCTATTGATAAAGCGAATCCACGAAAAACAGATGCTGAGATATGTATCCACTGTGGACGTTGCATAGTGGTATGTAGCCAAAAGGCTCGGAATTTCCACTCACTGCTATATAAAGTAGCCAGCTATAAATTCAGTAAAGCTAACACAAAACGAAAATCCCCCGAGATAATTCCCGAGGGATAGACGCTGTTGTTGTTAGTTATCTATTCTTTTAGAAGTCCCCTTTAGAATTTATAGTTAAATCCGAAACTTAGTATCTCCTTTAATTGCCAATATTTCCATCCTTCGGTGGATGGGGTAGCACTATCATCATAACGTAGATGTACATATAGGTTAGTTGATAGATATTTACTAGCAATAATGCTTAATGTATTTTCCCAATCTCCCTGTATAGAGCCATAGTCGGTGAACATATATAGGCGTGATGTATATGTGAATACTGCATTTATATTCCAGACAAAGTTACCCTCGGCACTAGAACCGAACGAGTTCTGTACACGCTTGTCAATGGAGTATCCTAAATCGGCAAAGTCACTTTTATTGGTATCAATACATGTTTTTAAGTTATATGATAATGGTGATATAGAAGCACTAAAGGTATATTTCTTATCGCTTTCAGATAGGTCGTAGGTCATACCGAGACCGATATTTAATTCACCAGGAGTTAAGAATGCAGCGGTCAGGTCATTAGTGTTGGCTGTATAGTTCTGGAATATCTGAGTTTTGAATAATAATGTTGCACTATAATACCATTTCTCAATCGCTTTTAGACCGAATTTTGAATTTATTTGTAACAGATCCGCACTGATAGCATAACCACGTAACGAATCTTGTGGTGCTGAATTCATAGCTATATTATACTGTATTGAGTTTTCAAAGAGTACTTTAGTATAAACGTTAGGGTTTAAGTTAAATGAATATAAGAAATTTCCTATGACATTTAAGTTGCCTTCACCACCTTGATACCAGTTATCGGATAGGTACGCTTGTGAGAATTGTAATGTGCTTTCAAAACCTGTTACCCACTTTTTAGGCTTTATATTTAAACCACCTGTAACAGCATCTGACTCTAATTCTACTTGTATCTCTCCAATAGATAGAATCATATTAGTAGGGTCGTTAATTATCACATACTCTTTAGGAGGCTCTGGTAGCATTTTGAGATTGTATTTTACAATTTCAGGATTGCTGTATATAATCTTATTAATATGATAGTTTGCGAAATCTTGTTTCTCGATGTTATCCTGTAACCATTTATCTCGTTTTTCTAATCTCACTTCTTTATCAGAATGTAAAGGGTTGTGTTTAGGCTTATATTGCGGAACGTTATTTTCGATTATCTTCTGTTTCTCGAAAATTATTGGGATAAACAGGTAGTTTGGGTTGATTTTATAATCATCAGCATATAGTGTGGTAGAGTCAGGTAGCTCTACACGATTGATAAGGATTATATTATCAACAACACCTATACATAGTGGATCTAGTTGTAGAGTGTCTATTTTTTCTATTTTAATATCAAATTCATCAACAGCTTTAGTTTCCACTGTTGATAAGTTTGCATCCATTGCATCCATTGCTTTAGATTCATTATGTAACATTTCTAAAAGCAAAGAGTCAGCTTCAAGTTGATTAGCGTATAAAGAATCAATATTCTCTATTGAAGTTGTTTCGACTGCATTTAGTTGACTAAATGAAGAAAAAAATATTACTGATAATATTAATCTGAAGAAATCCTTGTATCCCATACTTAAAAAAGTTATTTTGGTTACAAAATTAATAAATAGATATTATTTTACACTAAAAAATACATCTAATAAATAAAGTAAGTTGATAATAATTTAGTTGAGTTTAGCTTTTCACTATTTTTTAATTCTATTTAGTAGATATGCTTAATAATTATTACTAATTTTGTAGCTTAATTTAAACAAACATTTTTTTCAGTGAATACTAAGTATATTTTTGTAACAGGTGGAGTTGTATCATCATTGGGTAAAGGTATTATCTCGTCTTCAATAGCACAATTGCTACAAGCACGTGGATATAGAGTAACTATCCAAAAGTTTGATCCATATATTAATATTGACCCAGGTACTCTTAACCCTTATGAGCATGGAGAGTGTTATGTAACAGTTGATGGACATGAGGCTGATTTAGACTTAGGTCACTATGAACGTTTTACTGATATTCAGACTACACGTGCTAATAATATAACTACTGGTAGAATATACCAAAGTGTTATTGACAAGGAGCGTCGTGGTGATTACTTAGGTAAAACAGTTCAGATTATTCCTCATATCACTGACGAAATTAAACGTAATGTTAAGATATTAGGTAATACTGGTAACTTTGATTTCGTAATTACTGAGATTGGTGGTACTGTAGGTGATATTGAATCACTTCCATTCCTTGAGAGTGTACGTCAATTGCGTTGGGATTTAGGTAATGACTGTTTATGTGTTCACCTAACACATGTGCCATATATTGCCGCGGCTAAGGAGTTAAAAACTAAGCCAACCCAACACTCTGTAAAGAAACTTCAAGAGGTAGGTATTCAGCCAGATATATTAGTATTGCGTACTGAAAAGGATATCCCAGTGGATATGCGTCGTAAGGTAGCACTGTTCTGTAATGTTGCAGCAGACTCAGTTATTCAATCTATTGATATGCCATCTATCTATGAAGTACCATTGAAGATGAGCGAACAGGGATTGGATGAGATTATTCTACGCAAAACAGGAATAACAGATTATCCTGAATTGGATTTAAGTAATTGGAATAAATTCCTAGTTAAGCTAAACGGAGCAACTGAATCTGTTAAGATAGCTCTAGTAGGTAAATATGTAGAGTTACAGGATGCTTACAAATCAATTAATGAATCACTATTCCAAGCAGCAGCTAATCAAGGATTGAAATTAGAACTTAAATATATCTCATCAGAGAAATTTAATGATAATAACGCTGGTGAATTATTGGCAGGACATGATGGTATTATAATTGCACCAGGATTTGGTCAACGTGGTGTTGAGGGTAAATTCTCAGCTATTAAATGGTGTCGTGAAAACGACATCCCAACATTCGGTATCTGTTTAGGTATGCAATCAATGGTTATTGAGTTTGCTCGTAACGTATTAGGTTTAGCTGATGCTAATAGTACTGAGCTTAACACAATGACTCCTAACAATGTGATTGACCTTATGGAGGAGCAAAAAAGTATCTCAAATATGGGTGGAACAATGCGCTTAGGTGCATATCAATGTGCATTGCGTGAGGGTTCGCGAGCTGCCGAAGCGTATAATAACTTGACTGTTACTGAGCGTCACAGACATAGATTTGAGTTTAATAACGATTATCGTGAGGCGTTTGAGAAAAATGGCATGAAATGTGTAGGAGAAAATCCTGAAACTCATCTTGTTGAGGTTGTTGAAATTCCTGAGAAGAAATGGTTTATAGGAACACAATATCACCCAGAATATAGTAGTACCGTACTTAATCCTAATCCTCTATTTATGGATTTCATTAAGGCAGCATATAATAATAAAGCTAAGAAGTAACAATGGATAAAAATACAATTGTCGGAATGCTCCTAATGGGAGCGGTAATATTTGGATTTATGTGGATGAACCAACCTTCAGCTGAAGAGTTGGAAGCACAACGCAAAGCTAAAGAATTAGCTAGAACTGAGGCGGCAGCAGCCCGTACCTCAACAATTACTATTTCTGAAACTAGTACAGCAGACACATTATCTAAAACTGATATTATAATATTAAAATCAACAGTTGAGGAGTTTGGGACAACTACATATAACAATGACGGTAGTAAGTCATATAATATAACTAATGGTGATGTAAATATTACTTTATACAAAGGTGATCTTTCAGGAACAGTAACCTTAGCAGATGATAAGGGGAGTGTAACAGTTGCTGATGCATTAAATCCTACAACTAAAAATGATTTAATTGCTGCAACTATCCTAAAGAATATGTTACGTACGATAGGTAAATATGAAAACTTCGCACCATTCGTTAATGGTAAGGAGCAGATTATTAACCTTGAAAATCAGTTTATCAAGCTAGAGTTATCAACCAAGGGTGGTGTAATAGAAACAGCAACTCTAAAGGAATATGACTCGTTCCAAGAGGATCAACTAGTTCTATTCGATGGTAAGGATAATGATTATAGCTTTATCTTAAATAGTAACTCACAACGTTTTGATACTAAAGATTTATATTTCGAGGCTACACAAGTAAATGACTCAACAGTGTTAATGGCACTGAATATGGTTAATGGTAGTAAGTTCGGAATTCAATATACATTGCCATCAGATAGCTATATGGTTAAGATGGAGGTTGTGCAGATGGATATGAATAGAACTATCCCAACCAATATAACATCTATGGATTTCACATGGCACCAAAAGATGGCTCGTCATGAAAAGGGAGAAATGTTTGAAGAGCGTAATAGCGCGATCTATTATAAATATGCAGGTGGTGATGTTGAAGATTTAAGTGCATCAAGTGATGACACTGAGAATGTGATGGACAAAATCAAATGGATTGGATTTAAAAACCAATTCTTCTCAGCTGTATTAATAGCTGAAAATAACTTCACATATGGCAAGTTCAATAGCAAAATAATAGAGAAGGGTGCGGCAGATCATAGCAAATATTTAAAGGATATGACAGCAACAGCTTCAGTTGAATACAACTCAACTGAAAGTTATCCTGCTACATTCTATTTCTATTTAGGTCCTAATAAATATCATCTTTTAGATACAGAGGGTGAAAGAGTTTCACCTGACGAGGATTTAGAACTTACTAACCTAATTCCATTAGGATGGAGCTTATTCCGTTGGGTTAATACATTAATTGTAATTCCAGTATTTGATATTTTAGGTAATTGGATTTCTAACTATGGTGTGATAATCTTAATCCTTACACTATTTATTAAATTAATCCTATTCCCACTTACATATAAGAGTACAATCTCACAAGTGAAGATGCGCTTCCTAGCTCCAGATATTCAAGCTATCAACGATAAATATCCAGGGCAAGAGAATGCAATGATTCGTCAGCAAAAGACAATGGCACTTTACAGTCAAGCTGGAGCAAGTCCATTTAGTGGATGTTTACCACTACTGTTACAGATGCCTATCTTGATTGCAATGTTTGCATTTTTCCCATCATGTATCGAGCTACGCGGAGAGTCATTCCTATGGGCTAAAGATTTATCGGCTCCTGATGCAATAGTAACATGGACTACGCATATCCCATTTGTCTCAGACTACTTTGGTAACCATTTAAGCTTATTCTGTATATTAATGACAGTTACTAACATACTATATACACGTATCAATATGCAGAGCCAAGCATCTAATAACCAAATGCCTGGTATGAAGATGATGATGTATATGATGCCTGTAATGTTCTTAGTATTCTTCAATAACTATGCAGCAGGTTTAAGTTATTATTACTTTATTTCATTGTTGATATCGATAATCCAAACATATGTAACTCGTTACTATGTCTCAGAGGATAAGATGCGCGCTAAGATGGCAGAAAACGCTAAGAAGCCTAAAAAGAAAAGTGGTTTTATGGCACGTCTTGAGGAGGCACAACGCCAACAACAAGCAGCCGTTCGTGAACAACAAAAGAAGGGTGGGAAAAGATAATTAAGAGAAACTAAATTATCATCATAGCAGTAGAGGTTACCTAATAGTTAAAAATTATTTGGTAACCTCTATTGTTACATAGAGGACTTCTAATAATCGAATAAAACCAATTTTTAGAAGCTCCCCCTATAATATATATGAAATTTATACGTTAATCAATTAGGTAAACATGACATTAATGCAATATATATATAGAATAGAGAGATTGATTATACGTATATCACTATTAATCATACTTATATGTATGATTCCTTTACGTGCTAATGCGTTAAGTAGTGATATATATGCAACCGAGTCGGTGTTAGGTAGTGGAAGTTGGGTTAAAATTAAGGTGACAGAGACAGGTATTCATTCAATCACTAAGAGCGATATAACCAAATGGGGCTTTTCGGATATTAGTAAAGTACAGATATTTGGCTATGGAGGAGCTCCAATATCAGAGGTGTTGACTGCCGATTTTATAGATGACTTGCCACAAGTTCCAATTTTAAGAACAGATAGTGGGGATATTCTATTTTATGCACAATCTCATGAATCATGGAGTTATAGCTCATCATCTAGCTTAAAATTCACCCAAGTACAACATCCATACGCCCAAGCGGGATATTACTTTGTTGTAGAGGGGGATTATGCTGATATCTCACCAGAAGATATTACTCAAAGTGTTGTAAGCGGTACTGATAACAATTATATAACATCCTTTATTGAGCGTAAATATCATGAGCAGGAGCTATACTCGGTAGGCTCAACTGGTCGTGCTTTGTTAGGAGAGGATTTTAAGTATAGTACATCGCAGACCTTTAACTTCACATTAGATAACTTAGTTGATGATAGTGAAGTGGTTGTGACAACATCCTTTGGAGCTAAAATAACAGGAGGAACAGGGTTATTAAGTTTTAAACAGAATGACACTAGTATTTCTAGCTCAACAGCTATTTCAGCATCTTCATCAGATTATGAACATTACAAACTGGTAAGCGCAACTCGTACCTTTACACCAACCAAGTCAGATTTAAGCTATAATGTTGAGTTTAGTTATAGTGGCACATTGGTAGCTGCTAGATTAAATTATATTACTATCAATTATTGGCGAGAATTAAAATTAGATGATTCACAACTAGTATTCAATAATATAATAACATCAACAAGTGATATATTAAAGGTGAGTGGTGGTGACAGTAATAGTTATATATGGGATATCAGTAGTAGTTACGCACCTAAGAATATTAAATATACACTTAGTGGTAGTGATATCCTGTTTACTCCTACTATCTCAGGATTAAATAGTTATATTGCTTTTAATAGTGATGGAACATTTCCAACACCTGAATATGTCAGTGATGTAGTTACACAGAATATACATGCGCGCTCAACCCCTAATATGGTTATCGTTTCGCCAACAGAATACCTTACTGATGCTGAACGTTTAGCTGAGTTACGTCGTAGTAATGATAATATGGATGTGGTAGTATTAACTCCAGATCAGATTTATAATGAGTTTTCCTCAGGAACACCTGATATAATGGCAATACGTAAAATGCTAAAGATGTGGTATGATCGTGGTTCAGCGGATGGTGACGGTCTAAAATACCTATTACTATTTGGTCGTGGAAGTTATGATAATAGAGCTATTACTGAAACAGTCAAGAGTTATGGCTATCCACTATTGCCAACATGGCAAAGTGAAGCAGGTGATAATGAGAATAGCTCATATACCACTGATGATTTTTATGGATTCCTTGATGATAATTCAGGCTCATCACTTAGTTCAGATAAGTTATCGATAGCGGTAGGGCGTATGCCTATTAAAAGCAGTACCGAGGCAGATGAAACAGTCGATAAGCTATACAGCTATGTTGAGAATAAAGATTCAGGCGCGTGGAAAAATAATCTGTTAATGATAGCTGATGATGAAGATTCAGCTGCACATATGATACAGACAGATGCACAGATTGCTAATATGAAAAGCAATGGTGGTGATAAGTATCTTTACAATTATCTATATACAGATGCTTATGCATCGGTAAGTTCAGGTTCAGGTCGATCATATCCAGATGCTCGTAAACAGATGTTTCAGAAATTGGATGAAGGGCAACTATGGGTAAACTATATAGGGCACGCTAATACCGTAGGGTGGACACATGAGGGATTGCTTAATATTACAGATATCGAGGATATGTATTTAAGTCATTTGCCACTGTTTTACACAGCTACTTGTGAGTTTACACGTTGGGATGGCGCGAGTGTTTCAGCTGGTGAGTTATTATTCCTAAATTCACGTGGTGGAGCAATTGCCCTAATTTCAACAACGCGTCTAGCTTATGTTTCAGATAATGGAACTATAAGTGCCAAGGTTGGGAATGAGATATTTAGTAAAGATGATAATGGTGAGTATAAACGTATTGGTGATATCTTGAAGGATGCTAAAAATTCAATCTCAAGTAGCTCAAATAAATTAAGATATGCAGTTTGTGGAGATCCATCACTGAGATTAGCATATCCTACTTATAACATAACATTAGATAAAATTAATGGTCAGCAGTTAAGTGAGGATAATATGCAAACAATAAAGGCGCGTGAAACAGTTACGATTACAGGTACTGTGTATGACGTTAATGGAGATAAAGCAACAGACTATAATGGAGTATTAACACCGACGTTGTATGATTCAGAAATTTCAATCGAAACATACGGAAATGGTGATGGTGGTGTGCAATATGTCTATTATGATAGATCTAATAAGTTGTATGTAGGTGCAGACTCAATTCGTAATGGTGAATTTGAGGTAACATTCTCAATGCCAACTGAGATAAACAATAACTATTCACCTGCAATGTTCAGCTTCTATTCATGCGATGATAATTCAATTGAGGGGAACGGCGCATCATATGACTTATATGTTTATGGTTATGATGAGAGTGCTGAATTAGATACTATAGGTCCAACTATTGAGTATGTAGTGCTAAATAGCACAGACTTTAAGGATGGCGATACAGTTAATGAGACCCCTATGCTAATGGCAGCATTTACCGATGAGAGTGGTATTAATATCTCAACTAGTGGGATAGGTCACCAAATGACAATATTGATAGATGGTAAGACATTATACACAGATGTTTCGCAATATTATACTCCATCAATGTATGATAATGGCGGTACGGTTAATTACCCTATTGATGAGCTAGAGGATGGAGAGCATACACTGAGATTTAAGGTATGGGATATTGCAAATAATTCATCAGAGCAGACAATAACATTTACAGTTATTAAAGGGTTAACTCCAGATATAGCTAGCGTATATACCACCACTAATCCAGTAAGTGATTTGGCGGAGTTTTACGTTGAGCATAATAGACCTGATGCAATTTTGGATGTGACGCTAACTATCTATAATCTTATGGGTAGAATGGTTTGGAGTGCAACAGAAACAGGTAAGAGTGATATGTTTACATCCTTCCCAATAGAGTGGGATTTGACTGATACCTCAGGTAGAAGAGTGCCGCAGGGTATATATATATATCGAGCTGAAATATCCACAGATGATAGTAGTTCAGCAACAGCATCTAAGAAAATAATGGTAATATCACAATAATATCCACACCATATAATAATAACCCTAAATATCTATAAATATGTTATTTAGGGTTATTTATTTGTAGTGTATTAGTTTTATAGTTATCTTTGTAATTCACAATTTGGGATATGGCAAACGATAAAGAGAATAATATATTACAACTACTCCCTGAACCTACATTAAGAAGGCTTCCGTGGTATCTTGCGTATGTTAATTTATTAGCTACGCAGAGTGTTGAGTATGTTTCATCTACTCAGATATCTAAGGCTATACATGTTGATTCTTCGATTATTGCTAAAGATCTATCATTTCTGAATATTCGTGGAAAAACCAGATTGGGTTATGAGGTAAAGCCATTGGTTGTGAAGCTTGAAGAGTTCTTAGGATTTAAAAAAGATCATCGCGCATTTATCTTCGGTGTTGGTAGTCTAGGTGGAGCTTTAGTGCAAGATTCAGGATTGTCACAGTTTGGATTAAATATCGTTGCAGGGTTTGATGTTAATCCTGAATTGGTAGGCAGTATCAAGTGTGGTGTACCAATCTATGATATTAGTGAGTTAGAGCAGCGACAAGAGCAATTTAATGCTCAAATAGGGATAGTAGCTGTGCCTATTGAGTATGCGCAAGAGGTAACCAACCTGATGGTCAAAGTTAATATTAAAGCAATCTGGAATTTCTCGCCAATTAGGATAATTGCTGAGGATGATATAGTTATACAGAATACATCGATATATGCACACCTTGCAGTGTTGTATAATAGAATGAATAATAAATAGTTTAAGTCGTGAAGATTATAGTCTTAAAGGAGAATTACAATACTCTCACTTTTCCCGAAGTATATATAGTACCAGATTCAGCAATTTTAAAGGATGGAAAACCATTTTTTGTGCCATCATTTGCTGAACAATTTCAATTCAATACCCATCTAATAGTCAAGATTGATAGATTAGGTAAAAATATATCTAAGCGATTCGCCAGCCGTTACTATTCTCAATACTCGGTAGGATTAACAGTAACTGCACATGGTGAGGAGTTGTCGGGCGCAATGGTTAATGCCTTTGATAGCTCAGCTATTATGGGAGATTTTATCGCTAAAGAGGCGGCGGATAGTGGTGTGATTGAAACTTACATTGATGATAAGCTAATACATAGTTTAGATACTAGCACAATGTGTAATGATATAGATGCAATTATCGAACATATCAGTAAATACTTCACCCTAAAGATAGGAGATATTATATACACAGGCTACAAAGCAGATAACCTAGCCGAACTACAAATCAACCAAACAATCACAGCCAAGATAGCAGGAGAAGAGGTGTTACACTTCCACACCCGCTAATGTCATGTCAAAAATATATACATTTGTCATGCTGAATTAACAATCCACATTTGTCATTCTGAACTTATTCAGAATGACAAATGTGGATATACTTAGCATGGTAAATATTACTGATTGGTATGACAGAGGTTTCTTTGAGTATCGCCATAAGCAATCGCTTGAGTTGATTAATGCTAATTAGACTTTCTCTATAATTTGTGATATGAATCTTGTATTCTTTTGGTGGTCTCGGTTTCTTTAATTACTTTTGTGTTGAACTACATACCATAACAGCTGGGAAACCTGCTATTATTCGATTTAGGTGCAATTTTAATTTTGTACCTAGCTCATTCCATACGGCGGTTTCGTCTCCGTGTGGAGTATTAATGTACCCACTGCTGTTATGGTGTAGTTCAACGGGTTAGACGGAATCGCTTTTTTTATTCCTAAAGACCTGTTATTATTATTAACACTTAAACTAATGGGAGATGGAAGAGGGAACTGAAAAGGTGCTGAATCAAGTTCAGCATGACAAATGTATGATTGAGATGAAGGAGGTTTCGATGTTTAACCTAACTGATGATGAGTTGCGTAGATTCTATACTACTTTTGCACTAGTTCATTATACACATTTACGACATCCTAATTTTAATGAGCAGTCAGCTCTTGATAAATTGTCAGCCGATTTAAAACGATTTACTACTTTAGCTGGTCAAATGGTAGAGGATAACCCTAATAATTTAACCCTATATAAATTCAGACGTTTCTTTGAGCGTCACCATAAGTTGCTACTTGAGGTGATTGCTATTGAGTAATCTCAATCTAATTATAACGAGAAGGTTAGTTGTCGGCGGAATGATTCGTTGCAGGTCATTATTGCCTCACTGCGGATTAGTCCTAGTGGTTTTATGCGGTTTTGGATTATATCTAGCAGTTCTGTATTGTTTTGGGCGTAAATTTTGACAAATAGTTCAGAAATATCGGTTGTTTGGTGACATTCTACTATTTGGTGGATATTCTTAACACGTTCAATAACGTTGTCTATCTTAATGCTATCATTAAAATATAGTCTTAGATATGCGCATGTACCATACCCTAATCTATGCAGGTTAAGTGAGAACTCTGAACCTGTAATTATTCCACTGTTGGTCATCTTTTGGATGCGTTGATGGATGGATGCCCCTGATACATTGCATATTCTGGCTACCTCCAGAAAGGATATTCGGGCGTTATTAGCTACTAATTGTAGTATCTGATAGTCTAAATTATCTAGTATAGCTTCTTCCATTTTGATATTTGGTATTAATTCCATTGCAAAAATAACAAAAATAAATGAATTGTCAATAAAAACTAGACTTTTGAATAAAATTTATTTTAAAAGCAAGCAAATTGTAACAAATCGTAAGTTGGGTGATTTTCTTGCAAAAAAAGATGTTTTATAACTACTATTTATTGGAAAATGAATTATACATTTGCAATATAAACATAACGAACGTAGTAATGACTCTGATAAATTCACAGTTTTTGAAATTGGTAAAAGATGAGGTTCAAGAAACGATTGATAAACGAATTAATCTGTTTCATGCTATTAATCGTGATGTTAACTTGTTAAAGTTGGATAGTGGTGATGTAGTTCGCCCGTTGCCTAAATGTGTTGTTGATGCAGTAGCTAAAAGCATAGCTGAAATGGGGGATGAAGATACGTTCCAAGGTCGTGGACCTGCCGAAGGTTACCATTTTCTGAAAAAAGCTATAGTGAAGTATAATTACAATAACTATAAGATTAAGATTAGTGAGGATGAAATCTTTGTTAATCATGGCACTAAAGAGGATTTGGCTGGGATTGGTGATATTCTATGTAAAGATAATAGAATTGCTGTTATAGATCCTGTCTTTCAAACTTTCGTTGAATCTAATGTTATTGGTAATCGCGCTGGTGAATTGATGGATAATAGATGGAGTCATATTATCTATCTGGAATGTACTAAGGATAATAACTTTATGCCTGAGTTTCCAAAGATTAGACCAGATGTTATTTATCTAAGCTACCCAAATGATCCTACTGGTTGTGTAATGACTAGGGATGTGCTGAAAAAATGGGTAAAATATGCGGTTGATAATAATGTACTTATACTTTTTGATGCTACCTATAAATCATTTATTACTGATGCGGATGTGCCACAAAGTATTTATGAGATAAGAGGAGCTAAAAAGGTAGCTATCGAGTTTAGAAGTTTTTCTAAAAATGCTGGTTTCACTGGATTGCATTGCGGATATACAGTTATCCCTAAAGATATTGAGGGGTATTCATATAGTGCAGATTCAACAGCTTCGTTAAATATGCTATGGCGTAGAAGGTTGCAAATAAAGAATTATTCCCCTTCATACGTTATACAACGAGGAGCTGAAGCTCTATTTGCGAAGGATGGATTAGAATTTGTTGATAAAAATGTAGCTTATTATATGAGCAATGCCAATATTTTAGCTAAAGCATTGAAGAGTGCTGGGTTTAAATATTGGGGTGGAGTTAATTCACCATACCTTTGGGTTGAATCTCCATATGGTAGTTCATGGAAACTATTTGATAAACTGTTAGAGGAGTGCCATATATTATCCTCGCCAGGTGAGCGATTTGGTCCATTGGGGCGTGGGTATGTTAGATTAAGTGCTTTTGCTAATCAAACGAAAGTGATTTTAGCAGCTAACAGAATATCAGAATTGAGAATATAAGGTAAAAAAGAAAGATAAAAGAGTCAAGACTTTAAGGTGAAGATGAGAGAATTGGAATTTTATAAAATGCAAGCTGCTGGTAACGACTATGTTTATGTTGATGCTCGTGGGTTAGACTTAGGGGATATTTCTAAGCTAGCTATCGGTATTAGTGATAGGCATTTCGGTGTTGGCTCAGATGGTTTAGTTTTGATACTAGACTCACAGGTTGCTGATTATAAGATGCGAATGTTCAACGCTGATGGTTCAGAGGCTCAGATGTGTGGCAACGCTTCAAGATGTGTAGGTAAATTCATCTATGAAAATGGGTTGTCAACTAGTCAAGTAATTTCGATTGAAACTTTGGCAGGAATTAAGATTTTAAGTCTTTCTATCGTTAATGGTATAGTTGAATCGGTAAGTGTAGATATGGGTGCTCCTATTTTAGATAGTATGAGTATTCCTGTCATTGCTGAGGATAGTAGCAAAGTTGCTATTGAGGTAGATGGAACAGAGTATCTTTTCACTTGCATATCAATGGGTAATCCTCATGCTGTTACTTATGTGCAGAATGTGGATAATTTTGATGTTGAGGGTGTAGGTCGTGTGATTGAGAATCACCCACTATTCCCAGAACGTACTAATGTAGAGTTTATTCAGGTTATCACACCAACTAAAATAAAAATGCGCGTATGGGAGCGTGGCTCAGGTGAAACATTAGCTTGTGGTACTGGTGCGTGTGCATCGGTTGTTGCAGGTGTTATAAATAGTGTCGGTGCTAATGAAGTTACCGTAAAATTATTAGGTGGAGAGGTTGTTGTTAAATGGAGTGGAGTCAAAGAGAGTGTTATACTTACTGGGGATGCTCAGTGGGTGTTTAGAGGAAAATATTTAATATACTGATTATGGTTAAGATTAATGAATTTTATAAAGGTTTAAATGAGAGTTATCTATTTAGCGATATAGCTGCTAAGGTTGCGAACTACAAGAGTATGTACCCAGAGGCAGAAGTTATCTCGTTAGGGGTCGGCGATGTTACTCAACCATTATCCAAAGCGGTAATTGAGGGGATGCATGCTGCTGTCGATGAGATGAGTGTGGCTCAGACTTTTCGTGGTTATGCTCCTGAATGGGGTTATGATTTCCTAAAGGAGGCTATTAATAAGAATGATTATATTTCACGTGGATTAGATTTTAGTGATACAGAAATTGTTGTTACTGATGGTATTAGTAGCGCAATTGGTCATATTGGACAGATTTTTTCTGTTGACAATATCGTTGCTATTAGTGATCCTGTATATCCAGTATATATAGATACTAATGTGATGGAGGGTCGTGCAGGTAAATTTATAAATGAATCTAAGTGGAATAGAATAGTATATATGGAGTGTAATAGAGAGAATGGTTTCTCTCCTGCAATCCCAGATTGTAAGGTTGATGTAATCTATCTATGTTCACCAAATAATCCTACTGGTTCAGTAATTAATCGTGCTCAATTGACTGAGTGGGTTAAATATGCTAAGAGCGTAGGTGCGTTGATTTTATTTGATGGTGCTTATCAAGGTTTTATTACTGATGAGGATGTTCCACATTCGATATATGAGATTGAGGGAGCTAAGGAGGTTGCTATTGAGTTCCGTAGTTTCTCTAAAACAGCAGGTTTTACAGGTGTTAGATGTGGTTACACAATAGTTCCTAAGGAGCTAATGGGATATGATAAGGATGGTAATCCAATGTCAATAAATTCATTGTGGCGCAGATTAATTAGTACAACATCTAATGGTGTGTCATACGTAGTACAACGTGCCGCAATGGCAGTTTACACTGAAGAGGGACAAAAACAGATTAAAGATAATATTGCTTACTATATGAAGAATGCTAAAACCATCATGGAGGCTTTACGATATGCAGGTTTTAGAGTTTATGGTGGAGTAAATGCACCATATATTTGGCTAGAAGTACCTAAGGGTATGACTTCATGGAATTTCTTCGATAAGCTATTGCGAGAATGTCAGATTATAGGTACTCCAGGTGTAGGATTCGGTCCTGCTGGTGAGGGGTATTTTAGATTAACATCATTTGCCTCAGCTGAAAATGTAGAAAAGGCGATGGAGAGGATTAAAGCATGGAAGATATAAAAGCGTAAAACGAGAGAACATAACTAAAATTCAAGTATATTTTTATGAAACAGATTCAAGCAATTATCCGCAAAACCAAATTTGAGGATGTAAAAGAGGCTCTAGTGGAGGTCGGTATCGATTGGTACGCATATATGAATGTGCGTGGCGTTGGTCAAGATACAGAGGAACGTATCTATCGTGGAGCAGTTTATGATACTAGTTCAATCGAGCGTATCATGATAACTATCGTAGTGCGTGATATTAACGTAAGACCTACTGTGGATGCGATACTTAAATCTGCTAGAACAGGTGAAGTGGGTGATGGACGTGTATTCGTCAGTCCTATTGATGAATCACATAGTATTCGTACAGGGCTTCAAGGTGATAAGATGTTGTATGATGATAACGAAAACTAGATGATATGGAAACTACTAATGCAAATACAATAATGGATATAGTCTCGGCTGTGGATACTGTCTGGGTGCTATTGGGTTCTATGCTGGTTTTTATCATGCAAGCTGGTTTCGCAATGGTTGAATCTGGTTTTTCAAGAACTAAAAATACTGCAAATATTCTAATGAAGAATTTATTAGATTTCGCAGTTGGATCTATCCTTTTCTGGGTAATTGGTTACGGCATAATGTTTGGAGCAGGTAAATATTTCGGTGCATTTGAATTTTTCGGCACAACGGTATATGTTGATGCAGCTCCTAATGAGATGGCATTTATGATTTTCCAAACTATGTTTTGTGCTACTGCGGTTACTATATTGTCAGGTGCTGTGGCTGAGAGAACTAAATTCTCAGCTTATCTGATATATTCAGTATTTATATTCGCTTTTATATATCCAACGTCTGGTCACTGGGTATGGAACTCTGAAGGGTGGTTAGCTCAGATAGGTTTCCATGATTTCGCTGGTTCAGCAGTGGTTCACTCTTTGGGTGGATGGTGTGCTTTGATTGGAGCATGGATGGTTGGTCCACGTATCGGTAAATATCGCAAAGGTAAGGTGTGTCCTATCCCTGGTCATAATTTAAGTATGGCTGCTTTAGGGGTGTTCCTATTGTGGTTCGGTTGGTTCGGTTTTAATCCAGGTTCTACTTTAGGTGCTGTGGGTCAAGCTGACGCTATCGCTCATATATTTATGACTACTAATTTAGCAGCTGCTATGGGTGGTGTAACTACACTAATAATAGTTTGGGTTAAATATGGCAAACCTACATTGAGTTTGACACTAAATGGTGTGCTTGCAGGTCTAGTAGGTATAACTGCTGGTTGTGATATGGTATCCCCAATGGGAGCTGCTGCAATAGGTATCATTAGTGCTTTTGCTATGGTATTCGCAGTTGACTTCATAGATAGAATAGTAAAAATAGACGACCCTGTGGGTGCTATCTCAGTTCATGGTGTATGTGGTACATTAGGTACTATATTGACTGGACTGTTTGCGACTGAAACGGGATTATTATATACAGGTGATTTCTCCTTTCTACTAATTCAGCTATTAGGAGCTGTGTCTATTATGGCTTGGGCATTGATAACTGGATATATCCTATTTAAATTAATAGATAAATTCCACGGTTTAAGAGTTAGCCCACGTGTTGAAGAGGAGGGATTAGATATTTACGAGCATGGTGAAGCTGCTTATAATTAATAGAAATTAGTCAAATAAAATATCAAAAAAATTAAAATTAAAATTATGAAATTATTTATTCCTAAAGCATATCGTCCAATGTTGGCTGTTGAGTCTATGGAACAGGCTGTTAAAATGGTGAAAGATACTTTCCAAGAGGAGCTATCAATGCAACTAGATCTTCGTCGTGTAACTGCACCTTTATTCGTATTATCAGGTACAGGTATCAATGATGATTTAAATGGTACAGAGCATGCAGTTAGCTTTAACGTGACTGATATGGGTGGTGCTAAAGCTGAAGTTGTTCACTCATTAGCTAAATGGAAACGTATGAAATTGGGTGCTTATGGTATCCCAGTAGGATATGGTTTATATACTGATATGAATGCTATCCGTGCGGATGAAGAATTAAGTAATATTCATTCATTATATGTTGATCAATGGGACTGGGAACGTACAGTGTCTGCTGAACAACGTAACTTAGATTTCTTAAAATCTATTGTAAATAAAATCTATGCAGCTCTATTGGCTATGGAGAATAAGGTATATAAAGCTTATCCACATATTACTCCAATTTTGCCTAAAGAGATTACATTTATACACTCTGAGGATTTATTAGCTGAGTTCCCTGATATGACTGCTAAGGAGCGTGAGTTCGCAGCTGCTAAGAAATATGGTGCTGTATTCTTAATCGGTATCGGTGGTAAGTTGCAGAATGGTCAAAAACATGATGGACGTGCCGCTGACTATGATGATTGGAGTACTGAAACTACTGAGGGTCACAAGGGTTTGAATGGTGATATCCTGCTATGGAACTCAATATTGGAAAACTCGTTTGAGATATCTTCAATGGGTATCCGTGTTGATAAAACAGCGTTGAATAAACAATTAGAGATTGAGGGTAACACCGAACGTAAAGAGCTAGAGTTCCACAAGGCGTTATTGAACGACGAGATTCCATTGTCAATAGGTGGTGGTATTGGTCAATCACGCTTGTGTATGTTCTTCCTACGTTGCGCTCATATTGGCGAAGTACAATCTTCACTTTGGTCAGATGAGATGATTGCTAAATGTAAAGAGCATAACATAATATTAAAATAAATTATTAACCAAAAAAATAGAATCATTATGAGTTCACTAAGATTTGAACAATTAAAAGCAGCATTAGGTCGTAAGGCTGTAGATGTAAGTAAAGAAGTTAGACCAGCTGAAGAGTATGGCAAGTATGTATTTAATCGTGCTAAAATGCAACGTTATTTATCAAAATCTACGTATAAAGCGTTGATTTCATCTATTGATAATGGCGAGCAATTACCACGTGCTATTGCTGATGGCGTAGCTACTGGTATTAAGCAATGGGCTATTGAATTAGGTGCTACACACTATACACACTGGTTCCAACCATTGACAGGTGGTACTGCTGAGAAACATGACGCATTTATTGAACCAGATGGTTTAGGTGGCGTGATTGAGGAGTTCTCAGGTAAACTTCTAGCTCAACAAGAGCCAGATGCTTCATCTTTCCCTAATGGTGGTTTACGTAATACATTTGAGGCTCGCGGTTATTCAGCTTGGGATCCATCATCTCCTGCATTCGTTGTTGGTGATACATTATGTATTCCTACTATCTTTATCTCATATACAGGTGAGGCTTTAGACTACAAAACTCCACTACTACGTTCAGTTAATGCTTTAGATAAAGCGGCTACTGCTGTATGTAAATATTTTGATGAAAATGTTAAGAAAGTTGTTTCTTTCCTAGGTTGGGAACAAGAATATTTCTTAGTTGATGAAGCTCTTTATGCTGCTCGTCCTGACCTTGTAACTACAGGTCGTACATTGATGGGTCACGAAAGTGCTAAGAATCAACAATTAGAGGATCACTACTTTGGTGCTATCCCTAGTCGTGTTATATCTTTCATGACAGACTTAGAGAATGAATGTCTAAAACTAGGTATGCCTGTTAAGACTCGTCACAACGAGGTTGCTCCTAACCAATTTGAGCTAGCTCCTGTTTATGAAGAGATTAACTTAGCTAATGACCACAATATCCTATTGATGTCAGTAATGAAAAAGGTTGCTCGTCGTCATAACTTCCGCGTACTTCTTCATGAAAAACCATTCAAAGGTATAAATGGTTCAGGTAAACACAATAACTGGAGTATGGGTACCGATACAGGTATTAATCTATTCTCTCCAGGAAAGAATGGTATGGAAAACTTACAGTTCATCACATTCTTTGTGAATACTATGATGGCTGTTTACAAACATAACGCTCTACTTAAAGCATCTATTAGTTCTGCTACTAATGCTCACCGTCTAGGTGCTAATGAAGCTCCTCCTGCTATCGTTTCAATCTTCTTAGGTAAACAAATTAGCGAAGTATTAGCTAAATTAGAGTCAGTAAATACTGATGACGTTATCACATTCGATGATAAAGTAGCTATCGAAGTGGGTGTTGCTCACCTTCCTGAGATTTTACTTGATAATACAGACCGTAACCGTACATCTCCATTTGCATTTACAGGTAACCGTTTCGAGTTCCGTGCAGTTGGTTCATCTGCTAACTGTGCTGATGCAATGTTAACACTTAATGCTGCTGTAACTGAACAATTAGTTGAGTTCAAAGCTGCTGTTGACAAATTAATTGCTGAGGGTGCTACTAAAGAGAAAGCTATCGTTACTGAGGTTAAAAAAGCAATCGCTGCTTGTAAACCTATCTGTTTTGATGGTAATGGTTATGGTGATGAGTGGAAAGTTGAAGCTGAAGTTCGTGGCTTAGATTGCGAAACTAGTATTCCATTAATCTTTGATACTTATACTAAGGCTGCTACTTTAGAGGTATTTGAGAAAACAGGTATCCTTTCTCACGCTGAGGTTGAATCACGTCATGAAGTGAAATTGGAAACTTATACTAAGAAAATCCAAATCGAATCTCGCGTATTAGGTGACTTAGCTATGAATCATATTATCCCTGTTGCATCTAGCTACCAATCAATCCTATTGGATAATGTAGTTAAGATTAAACAATTATTCTCGGAAGAGGAGTATGAATCAATGGCTCGTCAAGATAAACGTATTATCAAGGAGATGGCTTCTCACATAGATTATATAATCTCAAAAACTAATGAGATGGTTGAGGCAAGAAAAGAGGCTAACGCTATTGAAACTGAACGTGAAAAAGCAATCGCTTATCATGATGTAATTGTACCATTAATGGATGGTATCCGTTACCATATTGATAAATTGGAACTTATTGTTGATGACCGTATGTGGACATTACCTAAGTACCGTGAATTGCTATTAACTAGATAAGATATATAATGTGTAAGGGATTTGTAAAACACACGTACAGATCCTTAGATTAACTAAATTTAAATGGATGAATAAAAACTGGTTTATCATCTTAATGATAGATAAATCAGTTTTTAGAAATCCTCAATTCAGATATGAAAAGTCAGATATTTAATAAGAATTATAAGCAGGGATTATATGATCCTGCCTATGAACATGATGCATGTGGAGTGGGTTTGCTCCTTAATATTCACGGGAAGAAATCTCATGACGTTGTTGATAACGGATTGAAGGTTTTGGAGAATATGATGCACCGTGGCGCAGAGGGTGCTGATCAAAATACGGGCGATGGTGCTGGTATTATGATTCAAGTTCCTCATGAATTTATTTTGCTACAAGGTATTGCTGTCCCTGAAAAGGGTAGCTATGGTACGGGTTTAGTCTTTATACCCAAAAATGATAAATCAGCTGAAGATAGAATCATGGATTCTATTAAATCATCTGCTGAAGCTGAGGGATTAACGGTACTGACGGTACGTGATGTCCCTACGGATAATTCAATGCTTGGAGAAGGAGCGTTGGATGCTGAACCAGCTATCAAACAAATTTTCATAACTGAGAATCGATATAGCGATCAGACGTTAGATATACGCCTGTATCGTTTACGTAAACGTGTTGAGAAGGATAACGAAGACGCTTACATCGTAAGTCTTTCGTCAAAGAGTATGATTTATAAGGGTATGCTATCTTCGGATCAGTTACGCGAATATTTCGTAGATCTTAAAAATCCATCTTTAACTAGTGCTATTGCTTTAGTACACTCTCGTTTCAGTACTAATACTTTCCCTTCATGGCCATTGGCTCAACCATTCAGAATGTTAGGTCACAATGGTGAGATTAACACCATTAGAGGTAATAGATTGTGGAGTATTGCTCGCGAGGGAGTGTTGAAGTCAGGCTCATCATTAGGTGATGTAAGTATGATTCACCCTGTCGTTCAGAAAAATATGAGTGATAGTGCGTCATTGGATAATGTGCTAGAATTTTTTGTGATGTCTGGGATGTCTATTCCTCATGCTTTGGCTATGTTAGTGCCTCAAAGTTTTAATGAGAAGAACCCAATTTCACGTAAACTGAAAGCATTCTATGAATATAATAGTATATTAATGGAGCCTTGGGATGGACCAGCTGCACTGTTATTCTCAGATGGTCGTTACGCAGGTGGTATGTTAGACCGTAATGGTTTACGTCCTACACGTTATACTATTACTAAGGATGGTATGATGGTTATTGCATCTGAAGCGGGTGTATTGCCATTAGATGCTGAAAGTGTCGTTGAAAAGGGTCGTCTGCAACCAGGTAAGATTATCTTAATTGATACTAAGACTGGTACTATATATCGTGATGGCGAGATTAAGGAGGCGTTAGCCGAAGAGTTTCCTTATGGTGAATGGTTGAAAAAGAACCGTGTCCACCTTGAGGAGATTACATCTGGTCGTAAAGTATCAATCGAGGTTGAGAATTATGAATCGCTTAGAACTGCCTTTGGTTACTATCAGGAGGAGATTGATAAGATTATGATTCCTATGGTTGAATCGGGTGCTGAGGCTATCGGTTCTATGGGTAATGATACTCCTATTGCTCTATTTTCAGAGAAACCACAATTGCTATTTAACTATTTCCGTCAACAATTTGCTCAGGTAACTAATCCACCTATTGACCCAATTCGTGAACAATTGGTGATGTCATTAGAGGGGTATATCGGTGCTATTGATAAGAATCTATTAACTCCAACTGAGGAGCTATGTAAGATGGTTCATATCAAACAACCAGTGTTGACTAATCGTGATATGGATATTCTTAGGAATATCGACTATAAAGGTTTTAGAACTAAAACGTTGGATATGACTTTCCCTGTGGTTGATGGTGCTGCTGGATTAGAAGCTGCTGTTTCTCGTTTATGTGCTGAGGCTGAAAATGCGGTTGATGAAACGTTTAATTATATTATCCTTTCAGACCGTAGTGTTAGTGAAGATATGGCTGCTGTCCCATCAGTATTGGCGGTATCTGCTGTTCATCATCACTTAATTTCAAAACGTAAGAGGGTACAAACTGCCTTAATCGTTGAAACTGGTGAGGCTCGTGAGGTTATGCATTTCGCACTACTATTAGGTTATGGTGCTAGTGCTGTTAATCCATATATGGCTTTTGCAGTTATCAATGATATGGTTAAGGAGCGAGTATTAGCTCTTGATTATGCTACTGCTGAAAAGAAATATATTAAGGCTGTGGGTAAAGGATTGTTGAAGGTTATCTCTAAGATGGGTATCTCAACTATCGGTTCTTACCGTGGTGCTCAATTATTTGAAGCGGTTGGCTTATCACAAAAGCTTATTGATAAATACTTTGCTGGAATCTCATCAGCAATAGGTGGCGCAGATTTGGAGGATATCTATAATGATATCTATCGTTTCCATTGTGCCGCTTATAAGAATGAGGAGCTAGGTGATTTAGGACAATATGCTTATAGAAAAACAGGTGAACAACATGCTTGGAATCCTGAAACAATATCTAAACTTCAAATTGCTACACGCTTAGGTAGCTATAAGATGTTTAAAGAATATACTGAGATTGTTAATAATCATAAGCCAATCTTCCTACGTGATAGATTGACTTATAAGAGTAACCCAATAGATATTTCATTAGTTGAACCAGTTGAGGCTATCACTAAACGTTTCGTTACAGGTGCTATGTCTTTCGGCTCAATTAGTAAGGAGGCTCATGAGGCTCTAGCTGTGGCTATGAATCGCTTAGGTGGTAAGAGTAACACAGGTGAAGGTGGTGAAGATGTACGTCGTTTCACTCCTCGTGAAGATGGAACTTCAGCCCGTAGTGCTATTAAGCAGATTGCATCGGGTCGTTTCGGTGTTACTGCTAACTATCTGGTTAATGCTGATGAAATTCAGATTAAGATTGCTCAAGGTGCTAAACCTGGTGAGGGTGGTCAGTTACCTGGTTTTAAAGTTGATGAGGTGATAGCTAAAACACGTCACTCAATACCTGGTATCTCATTGATTTCTCCACCTCCACACCACGATATTTACTCTATCGAGGATTTGGCTCAATTAATTTATGACTTGAAGAATGTTAACCCTAAAGCTAGAATTAGTGTTAAGTTAGTATCTGAAAGTGGTATTGGTACTATCGCGGCAGGTGTGGCTAAAGCTAAGGCTGATGCTATCATCATTAGTGGTTGCGAGGGTGGTACTGGTGCTAGTCCTATGAGTTCTATCCGCCATACAGGTGTTTCTTCGGAAATAGGTTTATCTGAGGTTCAACAAACATTGGTATTGAATAAATTGCGCTCACGTGTCGCACTTCAAGTGGATGGTCAGGTTAAGACTGGTCATGATATAATAGTTGAGGCATTACTGGGTGCTGAGGAGTTTGGATTTGCAACTAGTGCTTTGATTGTTCTTGGTTGTGTGATGATGCGTAAATGTCACTTAAATACTTGCCCTGTGGGTGTTGCTACTCAGGATGCTAAATTGCGTGAACGTTTTAGAGGTGATGCTGATTACCTAGTGAATTTCTTTAATTTCTTAGCTGAGGATGTGCGTGAAGCACTTGCTGAGATGGGATTCACCAAATTGGATGATGTAATTGGTCGTGTTGACTTGATTCAAGAGCGTGAGGCTACTGGTAATAGTAAAATAGATAAGATTGATTTCTCAAAAATAGTTCATGGAGCTGAATTTGTTGGTAAAGAGCCACTAAGACGTGAAACTACTCAGATAAAAGATCCTGTGACTGAGATTAAAGCTGCATTAGCTGATGCTACTAGCTCAGCTATTGAGACTGGTGAAAAGGTTGAACTTGATTTAAATATCACTAATACTGACCGTGCTGTGGGTTCAACCCTAGCAGGTGAAGTGGTTGCTAAATATGGTGAAGATGGATTACCTGAGGATAGTATCAAGGTTAACTTTACAGGTTCGGCTGGTCAAAGTTTCGGTGCCTTCCTTTCAAAAGGTGTTTCATTCAAACTTTATGGCGAGGCTAATGACTATTTAGGAAAAGGTCTTTCAGGTGGTAAAATTACCGTAGTTCCTGATAAGAAAGCTGAGTTTACTCCACATGTAAATGTGATTGCAGGTAATACATTGTTATATGGTGCTACATCGGGCGAGGTTTATATTAATGGTCGCGTAGGTGAACGTTTCTGCGTACGTAACAGTGGTGTGCATGCCGTTGTTGAGGGTGCAGGTGAACACTGTTGCGAGTATATGACTGGTGGTCGTGTGGTTGTACTAGGTTATACTGGTCGTAACTTCGGTGCTGGTATGAGTGGTGGTGTTGCTTATGTCTGGAATAAGGATGGCAACTTTGATGCTAAATGTAATATGGAGATGGTGGAATTATCACTTGTTGATAATAGTGCTGATAAGGCTGAATTACTATCGCTAATTAGCAAACATTACAAACATACTGGTAGTAAGATTGCTGCACAAGTATTAGATGATGAGTTATTATTAAAGAATTTTATCAAAGTAACGCCTATTGAGTACAAACGTGTGCTTCAAGAGGAGCAGATGAAGGCTTTACAAGATAAGATTTCACAAGTTGAACGCGACTATTAATTCAGGAGACAATGGGAAATAAACGAGGATTTATAGATATAAAGAGAAAAGTAGCTGGTTATAGACCAGTTGAGGAGAGAGTGTTAGACTTCGGTGAAGTGGAGCAAACACTAGGTGAGGAGGATAGAGTTCTTCAAGCATCAAGATGTATGGATTGTGGTGTTCCTTTCTGTCATTGGAGTTGTCCATTGGGCAATCACCAATCAGAGTGGCAAGACCTAGTATATAAAGGTGAATGGCGTAAGGCGTATGAGAATCTTCAGAAAACTGATGATTTCCCAGAATTTACAGGTAGGGTTTGTCCTGCATTGTGTGAAATGGGGTGTGTACTTAATCAGTATGATGAGCCTATCACTATACGTGAGAATGAAAAATCAATTATTGAGAAAGCATTCGCAATGGGTTATGTTAAACCTGTAATTGCTGAATCAACTGGTAAAAAGGTAGCTGTAATCGGTTCTGGTCCTGCTGGGTTAGCTTGTGCTAATCAGTTAAGTATGGCTGGTCATAGTGTAACACTATTTGAACGTGATGAACAACCTGGTGGTCTGTTACGTTTCGGTATTCCAGATTTCAAACTGTCTAAAAAGGTTATTGATAGACGTATGGATATTATGGCTCAGCAGGGTGTTGAGTTCAAATGTAATAGTAATGTAGCTGAAAATATTGCTGATATTGTTAAGGAATTTGATGCAGTCTGTATAACAATAGGATCAGGTACTCCTAGAAATTTAATGGCTGAGGGTCGTGAATTGAAGGGTGTTTACTTCGCACTTGAATTCTTGAAAAACCAAAATAGAGCTATTGCAGCTCGTTGGGTTGTGGATGAGAGTGATGCGTTATCTGCTAAGGGTAAGCATGTATTGGTAATTGGTGGTGGTGATACAGGCTCGGACTGTGTTGGTACATCAATTCGTCAAGGTGCAGCATCGGTTACTCAAATCGAGATTATGCCTAAGCCTCCAGTAGGAACTAATCCTGCTACACCATGGCCTAACTATCCAATGATTCTAAAAACATCTAGCTCTCATAAAGAGGGATGCGAAAGACGTTGGTCATTGGGTACTAATAAATTTATTGGTAATGCACAAGGTGAAGTTTGTGAGGTCGAGGTTAAATCAATGATTGATGAATCAACCGAAATATTAAAAGCTGATATGGTATTGTTGGCAATGGGTTTTGTACATCCTGAGCAAGCAGGTATCATTGAAACATTATCACTAGAGCTAGATGAACGTAAAAACATTAAGCGTGATGCTAAGAATCATACATCTGTTGAAGGTGTATTCGTTGCAGGTGATGCAACCTCGGGAGCTTCGCTTGTGGTACGTGCTATCGCATCTGGTCGTGATGCAGCCAAGAGCATTAATGAATATCTAAAAAGTAAATAGTATAAAACTAAAGATATAAAACTTTAAATTAACATGAGAC
The DNA here is from genome assembly GCA_044433325.1 of Bacteroidales bacterium. Taxonomy (GTDB): domain Bacteria; phylum Bacteroidota; class Bacteroidia; order Bacteroidales; family Muribaculaceae; genus HGM05232. The sequence goes on along the minus strand of JAWXTT010000001.1, from coordinate 25,359 downwards.
GCAAGCACTGGCTGTGAAGTTAGTTATTTAATTGGTATTAATATTTGACTCGATTGGGCGTTAATCTATTAGGTTAACGCCCAATTACTTATAAGTGTATTACGCGATAGTCCTGAAAAATATGGCATATTTTACCCTAATATGAGGAAGCCCCCAAATTATCTGTTTTACATGAATAACCCTTGCTACATAGATTGTAGAAAGGGTTGTTTCTCTGGTTTAAGGACTTTTGGGTCAATCCTCAGCAATAAGTAAAATTATTATTTCTTTTGATCTGCCCTCTCTTTATCATAATTGTATTTTATCTACATATAATGTAAATTAGAGCATAAAGAAAATGCATCATTCCCTACTTAAATTTATTTGCTAATGCATATTTTGCAGCAGAGATAGCATAAGCTCTATTACTATCATCAATATTTATGAAAAATGTGCTTTCAAGAAGTAAATCTTTTGGGGTTGACTTAGATAAATTGCATTCATCATTATCTTTGTAGTTACTAACTATATTTTTAGAGATACAGTCAAAATCAATATTATCGAACACTTGTCCTATAATTGTCATAAAGCTTGTTATACCTGTCGCTAAAATAGGTAATCCGAATTGGGGATGTAGATAGTCTATTGTTAGCTCTTTATCGTCTGGTTGTGGATATGTTTTTCGTAAATATTGCATAGCAGTAGATCCCGGAATTATTCTTGATTCTGGGATATTATATGTTGTTGAGAGAGTACGGAACCCCTCATTTATTAACTCAAACTCTTTTGTGCTATCACAGTATATATTTTTGGGACAAGCTCCAGGTCTTGAAGGCGAAGCATAAATAAAAAAGGCAACATCTTTATTACTATTATTATCTCTTATCCATTGCGCAAACATTTCTATCAGTGGGTAGTTATGTTGTGGGTCCCAATTAGCAGATGTATTCAACATACAAATTATGTCCCAGTGTCGCTCATTGAGTTTATCTTTTAAATTATAATAATTAGTTGTTTTATTCTCTATGTCAGACAGCCATCTATCATAGGTTTGATCACCAACAGCAATATAATCCTGATATATACCCTTATGAGTAGAGTTCTCAATCATTCCTCCGGGTACAAAAATATCCGAATTCCAAAAACCGAAAACCTGATAAGAAAAGCTATTGCCTATAACAAGTATCGATAAATCTTCTTTGTTTTTGGGGATAATTCCCCAATTAAATTTGTAGTTTTTCATTGTAAAAGATGTGTTTAAATTGTTGTAGATATTTTAAAATCTAAAGAATAGAGCCTTTTTCAAAATAATTCTATCTCAGCCCTTTTCTAAAAATATTAATGTTTTATCGTTTATTTGCCAAAATATAAAATCTAATTGTTTTTGTATCTATCTGGCATTCATTAAATTGATTATCCCATGTGGTATGTATATTAAATCCACATTCGGTAATTAGTTTAAATATATCTGTTGTTTTAAAACATGTTATTAAAATCGACTCTATATTTTTAGTGTAATACTCATTTTTCTGCTTACTATAGAAAATATATCTAAATTGTAATTGATAGTTATTATTGGGTATCACAATTTTTATGATGTCTAGATTGGGGTTTAACTGACTATAACTAAAGTGGCTTACTGTCTCTATATAATCTATCGTATTGAAGTCAAACAACAGATACCCCTCTTGTGATAAATTGTAATAGGCATTAAGCATAAATTCCTTCCATTTATCAAGTGTATTCAAATGATTTATTGTATTGTGATTACAAGTTATTAAATCAACAGGATTAGGTAATTTGACGTTGCAAATATCTCCAACATAATAATTGTTGCTAAATTTAGATTTTGCCATTTCAATCATAGTCTCTGACAAATCAATACCACGACTAGTAATGCCACGACTATTCATCAACTCTGTAAAATAACCTAGACCACAGCCCAAATCTGTATGTGTTCGGTAAACTATATTATGTTCATTGCTATATTTTGTAAAATTTTCAAATAGATTTTGTTCAAAGTTGAATTGACCCTCTTTGCTATAAATATTGCACATCTCTTTTTTATACCCTTTATTTCCCATAATCTCTACTTCAAATTTGTTATAGGTACAATACCGACAGATTTCATATTTGCTAATGCCATTGTGTATATTGAATCATCTTCAAGAGTCTCAGGCTTGTGTGCATCTAACCCAATAATCACTTTACAATCCTCTTGTGCGACAATCTCCCAGAGATCTCGCTTGAATTTATAACAGGTGTTATACTCCATAATAATATTCAAATATTTTGCAGCACGAGATAGCTCTCTAAAATACTCTTTATCTACAGAGCTTATTTCTGACCCTCTATACAATATCTCTGGATGTGCTATACAGTCATATATTCCTGTTTGCATAGCCTTTATGGCTCTGTGCGTATATAGCCTATGGTCTTTTGATGTGTAAAGAGGGCCTCTCTCCCCAAACGGATAGTGGTTGCCAAAAAGAAGATAGTCTAATTTGTATTGCTCCTTTACCTCTGATAACCAAGTTGTATATCTCTCAATAAATTCGCATTCTAAACCGATTTTAATATCAATCTGATTCTCAAATCGTTCTTTTAGAAATATTATCGATGAAACATATTCAGGTAGCTGATTTGTCTCCATTCTAATACTTGAACTATTTTTCTTTAAATATGGCCATGGGGTATGATCAGCAAACCCCAATATGCTATATCCTCCCTTTATAGCACTTTTTACGTATTCCTCATCCTCTCCAAAAGCATGTTTGCACCGCTTTGTGTGTGTATGGTAATTTGTTTTCATTACTATTTAAATATCTCTTCTAGATTAATTTGATCTTTCAAATTACTTTTAAATATTTTTTGGATACGGTTTTCCATTCGTACCATTTCAATGAATTTACACTCTGATCTAGCTGGGCAATTCTGACAATCAAAACACTGAGGGAACTTAAAATTATCTAATATTTTAGATGGATCTGCTAAATCTGTTGTTACTTCATCTGCTATTTTCTCACCATAGAATCTGGATAAAATACTCGTGATAGTATTAGCATGTTTATCTTTGCTTTTCCAATATAGATAATCTCTAATTGCATAGTAATAATTTGATTGTGATATGCCAGTTCTTTCATTATGAGTCAAAAAGATGGACATGTTTTTATATGCTTTGTGAATATTCCCAGTTTTGAAATAGATCCCCATCAATAGTAGATGCTTATTGATGTTATTGTGTAGTCCTATATAATAAGGGAATAGAGATATATTGTTAGAACTATTATTCTCAATAGTTGCTGCATAATTCACTAATTCGTCATCATTAAGGCTTTTTATATTATATGCAGGTTTTAACGCAGAATAAGTGCAATTAGCATCTTCTAAATGTTGGTAGAAATCTAACAATTCTCCCGATATGTCTGAAAGACCAGGTATAAATATAGTATATGCAGGGAAGTTTAAGAATGAATTATCTCGGACATACGTAGTGTATCCTAAATTTTCTATATGTTTTATATAGTATTTTAATTCAGCTTCATCAGACTCTTTTCCACTAAAGACAAAACCTTTAAAATCATATGATGGTTTATTTAGAAATAGTTCATTAGGGAATTTTCCCGATCCATTTACAACATTATTGTCGTGTTCAAGTTTAATATCGAAAGAATCATTAAAGTTAATTGGTCTAAAATGGTTCTTGATATCTTTAACTCCTTGAAAAGCCTCGGTATAGCACCTTTCAAGTGCAATGATAGGACTAGCGTCAGCCCCAAGTCTAAAGGCATATGTATTATTCGATCTGTCAATTAGGAGTAATCCAATAACAGGGTATTTCCCATCAAGAGAACAATCTTTTATTTCATAATAAACGTTCTTAGTTAGTCGTAATTTTTCAAGTCGTGCTACTATATTTGTTCCTTTAAAATATGTTGCGGGAATTGTAGGAGGTGTTACTTTTTCTACATATAATCTTTGGAGAACATATCTTTCAAATATTTCATTCAAGCCTTGCAGTATAGCCTCTTGAGGTGTATTCCCAGCACAAAGTCCTGTAGAACTTGCTGCTAGTCTAAATAAGAATAAAGGTACATTTTCCACTTTTTGTGAATTTACATTGAAAAATGGAGCTTCAATTAATTTATACTTATTACTTTTTAGTATAGATTCATTATCTACACCATAAATATTGGGTAAGAATTTTTCAACTTGTTTTAATAGCTCTGATTTTGAGACTGAATACTCCTTCTCGTCTGGATAATACCTGAAATCACCAACGAGACCCTCAGCTGAAAGCATATTATAAAGAGGTTCTAAATTTGGATTATCTTTCAAAACGCTAGATGTTGTAAACTTCATCACAGCAAAACCTAACATTCTATTCTGAAGTCGTTCCATCATCTCACCATATGCACTAGCTAAAGCATATTGTGTATTCATACCTTTTCCATTTGTTCCAATGTCAAGTCCCTGAATATTGTCATCAATAATAACTCGACAAGAGCAAAAAAGATCGCTATATGATATGTGATTTTCGGTTGTAAAAATACCGATATCTGATAATATCCCTCTAATATTATTTATAGTTTCAAGAGGAGATTTAGATTTATAAGGTTTCATAAAAAAGTATTATAAAGCGAGTCCCCTACTTTGATTGTAGTAACATTCAAAGGTTAGAGGACTCACGATGAGAAGTTACAGAATTAGTCTCCGATTATACCAGAGCATCCTGCTCCACATCCAGAACAACTTACTGAAACTGTTTCTGTAAGTGTTTTTGAAATGTTTTCTTGATTCGCATTTAGCAGTTCTGTAGCCTGCTGAAGTAATGAATTTTCAAGTTTCATAGTTCAAAGGTTTATTAAATGTTAATAACTAAGGAGCTCTTAATCTCCCACAATTCCAGAGCAACCAGCTCCGCACCCAGAGCAACTCCAACTAATGCTACTTGGAATCTCTGTTTTAGCAATACTCTCTTGATTTGCATCAAGCAAATCATTAGCTTGTTCAAGCAATGAATTTTCCAATTTCATAATTGTTGTCAATTTAATGTTAGTAACTAGTCTCCGACTATACCAGAACATCCTGCTCCACATCCAGAGCAACTTACAGAAACTGTTTCAGTCTCAGTCTTTGAGATGTTCTCTTGATTAACATTTAGCAACTCGTTCGCTTGCTCAAGTAATGAATTTTCTAATTTCATAATTGTAAAAATTTAATAGTTAATAAATATATAGCTTAGAATTTAAAATCTTTGTATGTCTCATAACAGCGAATAGCTGCTTTAAGTGCCAACAACTGTTCTGAATCCAAGCTATCTTTTCTTTGCATTAGGTAATTAATTTGGAATGCGCTGATTACAATTGCCTCTACAAGTAACATTTCGCATAAGCATTTATCTCTCTTGTTCACATCACCCCTCTCAATGTAGTTATATCCATAGCAGGTTCTACATATTTTTAATAGTCCACATTTTCTACATTCTTCATCAATCATCCTTTCCTTATCAAAAAAATCAATTTTTTTCAGGTCTTCTCTAATCTCTTTACCGTGTACGATTGGAAGAAATAAGTGGCAAGGATATGGATATCCATCAACATCGTATGCAGCCATTGTAGTCCCTGTCCCACAATTTTTTGGAGGTAACTCAGTTTCATATACAGGATTTAGCATCTCACCCCAGATTCTGTTAAAAAGGTGAGTTGGTGTGACATTTGGATGTGATAGATAATAATCAGCTATTTTTTCAAGTTGCTCCTTATATATCATAGCGTCATCATGTGTCCATTTTTCACCAATAGCAATACTTCCAGATACATTATAACCCTTTTCACAAAGGTATATTAAACCATCCGCAAAAGTAGGTAAGGAATCACGTCCCATTGTCATCTTAAGATATAGGTCTGGCCAAGTTTGTCTTACGAAATCAATAGGAAGAGCTTCTTGGCTACACCCTCTATTGTTCATTTGCATATGCTCATTTCCATCTACTGACAGTATTAATCTAAAATGTTCTTTATGTTCAGTGAACCATTCTTTCATGTTGTCATTGAGTAATGAGCCGTTTGTCGTTACTGATAGTACATAGTTTATTTTAAAATCTTGTTCCCAAATCCATTCTGCCAGTCTTTTAATAAGTCCAAAATTAAGAAGTGGTTCACCTCCGAAGAAGTCAACTTTTAGTGACCCTTTATCTCCTGATTCTTGAAATGCCGAGAACTCTTTTTCTATTATTTCTCTGGCAATTTCAAATGTCATACGTTTCGAAGGATCATTTGATTTGTGCTTTTCAAAACAATACACACAGTTTAGATTACAAGAATATGTTAGCATCAATGCTATAATTCGTGTTGTCTTTGGTTTTTGTATCATATTAGTTGTGGTTATTAAATAAATTTATTTAAATGTGTTATTATCTCTATCCAAGAGATAATTTTCAACAATAATCACGCTTAAAATGCAGTTAAAAGCCATTTTATATATTTTTTTTACTAAACTTAATGTGACATGTAGAGTTAGTGTAAAAATAATTTTTACGATTATTTGTTATATTATAATATATTCCGTAATTTTGTATTATAAAATTATCTCTTGGATAGAGATGTTAAAAAAACAGAATAGGACTATTTAGAGCGACTTGAGGATTAAATTATTAGCTTTGTCAACAATTGATGTGTCAAGTGAAGCTAAGTATATTTGAGTAGTTGTCTCTGAATCGTGTCCCATCCCTTCTGAAATTACAGCGATAGGTATGTGTTTGCTCTTAGCAACTGATGCCCAAGAATGTCGTGCAACATATTGGGTTAATGGCATTGTAAGTCCTATCATTTCTCCAATCTTTTTTAGTTTATTATTAACCTTGTTTAGTGCGTTTATATATTGTGCTCGGTCATTTTTATCCTTATCTCGGATTATTGGCAATAAGTATTTGGTTTCTAATGGAGGATAAAGATTTAAAATTTTTTGCATACAACATTCCCATTTGATATGTAGAAGTTGTCCAGTTTTCCGCCTACGATATGTTATAACTCCATTTACTAAGTCCTTTTTTTGAAGATATGCCATATCAACAAATGACATGCCACGTGTATAGAAACTAAATAGAAACATGTCACGTGCAAATATTAATTCTGGTGCAAGTGATAAATCTAATTCTTTAATCCGCTTTATATCTTTAAGAGGAAGCGCTCGTTTAATAGTCTTATCCACCCCTGTATATACCTTTTTAAAAGGGAATTTTTGTTCAACTAAATCGTCCTCCGCGGCTCGATTATATACGGCTCTAAGTATCCGCATATAGAATGAGACTGTGTTCATAGTTAATCCTTCTCCTTTTAGATAGGCTTCATAATCCATTATTAAATCTGAGGAAATATCTGTAATCATAATATTTTCCCCTTTTCTAAACCGAATAAAACTATTAAGAGTAGTTTTATATGTTTCTGATGTCCTATATTTGCGAAGTTGTATCAATCGGTTTACCATTTTCTGCATATAATTAAAGAGCATTTCTCCTTTTATTGACATCTCAAATGCAGAAATAACATCCTCACAAGTATATGTACCTGCATTATTCAATAATTCTATTATTTTAGACAATCTTTTTAGATCCATTTTGATACTCTCTTTAATGGTTAAGATATGTGAAGTTCTATCCTCTCGATATATTGATAAAACAACCTGTGATAAGAGATCGTCCCACTCTTCTGAGAAAATTTTATAAGTAGTTCTAAGTTGTCTTATCACTCTGTTATGAATAATTTGATAGTATATGATTCCCTCTTTCCCTTCTATTGTAGATGGCCTAAATTTCACCTTTAAACTTGTCATGTTTTTTTGATCAAAGTTATTATATTTTATCTGATACTTAAAATGACAATTTTGGGTAATTGTAGGATTTGTTTTTGTGTGTTATATTTGTGTTTTAAGTAAAATTTGAGGTAAAAAGATATGTTGTAGGGTTGGTTAGTTCATCATCGTCAGAGCTATATAGTAGGCATAGATGAGGATAATATGATTGAGTTTCCACAAGTTATTGTCACATCAATGCGTTGGAATGGATGACTACTGCAAAGAATGTAGTTGAAGCTAATGTGGGTGATTTTGTACAGCCTGGCTGAGGTGGAATCTCCTCAGTGGTAATTAGCAGGTGACGAAGACCGAAATTGCTAATGTGCATACAGGTTTTGGTGTTCGTCGCTCAGATCCAGAGATGAATTAAATTTTGACTTATAAAAAATGTTTTGGTTGTACTCTAAACTTTTCATAATTTGAGTGGAAGTTTAGAGTACAACCAAAACTTTAGGCGATTATTTAAAAGTTTAGAGTGTATTCTAAACTTTCAAAGGGTGTTTAGACTCCGATATTGCTCTTTAGTGTGGCGATTGCTGTGTCTATTGTGTCTGAGTTAGCTAGTAGTTTAACGAATTGGCTACCTATAATTGCTCCATTGGCGTTGTTGCATGCTGCATTGAATGTGCTGACGTTAGATATACCGAACCCAATTAGGCGTTTATTGCTCAGTTTCATTGCTGCTATGCGTTGGAAATATGCTATGGTTGCAGGATCAAACTCATTTTTTGCTCCTGTTGTTGATGCGCTTGATACCATATATATAAATCCGCTAGTGGCTGCATCAATCTTAGCTATGCGTGCATCAGATGTTTCAGGTGTGATTAACATTATTACTTTGATACCATATTTGTTAGCTATCTCTTTATACTCTGTTTCATAAACTTCAAATGGCATATCAGGGATAATTACTCCATCTACTCCTGTTTCAGCTGATTTACGGCAAAAGTTCTCAAATCCGAATTTCATAATTGGATTGATATATCCCATCAAAATTACAGGGATGGTAATGGTAGCGCGCATATCAGCTATCTGTTCAAATAGTAATTTTAGCGACATACCATTGCATAATGCTCTATTTGCAGCCTCTTGGATTACAACACCATCAGCCATTGGGTCTGAGAATGGAATCCCTAGCTCTACCATGTTAGCTCCTGCATTTTGTAGTTTAGTAAGTACCTCCATTGTGCTATCTAGCTTAGGAAATCCAGCTGGATAATATACCGATAGGATATTGCTATCTATCTCTGTAAATAGTTTATCTATATTGTTATCTTTTAGTTCCATTGTTTTATGATTTTAATTCAGTTATGAATTTTGATAATTTTTCTAAGTTTTTCTCTCCTGCTGTTATTTCAAAGCGGCTATTTAGGTCAACGCCTAACATGCGTATATCTTTAATCTTGCTAATTCTGGTTGCATCATCGGGTGAAATTCCGCCACTTAGCAGATAGGGTGTTTCTCCTTTATATTCTGACAATATTTCCCAATCAAAAGTTATTCCTGAACCTCCATAACCTTCACATTTGGTGTCAAAGATAAATAAATCTGCTATTGATTCATATTTAGCAGTTAGCTCTAGGTCTGAGGCGTTAGCTATGGATATTGCTTTAAATAGTTTAACTCCTAGTTGCTTAATAGCAATACACTCTTCTGCTGTTTCTGTCCCGTGCAGCTGTATAGCAGTTAGTGAGTGCTTATTTACCATTTGGGTAACATCCTCAATGCTCTGATTTACAAACACTCCAACTCGTTCACGATTAGTAGTTATGGGCAATATGTTATCACCAACGTAGCGTTTAGATGGTGGATAGAATATAAACCCTAACATATCTATATCCATATTGGCAATGGATTGGATATTTTCAGAATTGCGAAGTCCGCATACTTTAATTATCATACTAGTTGATTAATTAATTTGCCTAATGTAGCTGCTGGGTCTTCGGTGCGCATAAATGTTTCACCCATAAGGAATCCTTCAAAGCCTGCGGAACGAAGCTCCTTGACTATTGCTGCATCCTTTAATCCGCTTTCTGAAATTAGTACTGGAGGTCGTTCCATCTCCTTACTACGTTGCTGCATTAATTCAGCTAGGCGGAAAGATGTTTGAACATCTGTAATCATCTTATTCAAGTTACGATTATTAACACCTAGGATATCAACATAATCATTAAGATAGTCAAGTTCCCCCTCGTTATGTACCTCAAGTAGAACCTCTAAGCCCATTGATTGAGCTAGTTGTCCTAGTGCGATACATTTATATTTGTCTAAACACGAGGCAATTAGTAGAATCGCGTTTGCCCCTGATAGGTATGCTTGGTAAATCTGATATTCATTAACTACAAACTCTTTGCGTAGGATAGGCATTGTACATAGTTTACGCGCCTCGACAATATCATCTAATGAACCACCGAAGTAGTAGTTATCTGTTAATATTGAACATGCTGCCGCTCCTGCCTCTTGATAAGCTGGTATAATATCTGAAATCTTAGCACCCTCCTTAATCCAACCACATGATGGGCTAGCACGTTTAAACTCAGCAATTATCCCTGTTGGTGATGATTGTAGTGCATCACGCATTGAATAATGTGTGTATTTATGATCGGTAAGTTTCAATAGTAAGTCAACGATAGGTTGGTCAACCTTCTCGACCTTTAGCTCCTCCTGCTTATTAGCTACTATCTCTCTAAGTATTCTTTCCATATTATTTTCTGTTTGCTACAATAAATTTATTAAATGCTTCTAACGCCTTACCTCTCTCTAATGAGTAGCGAGCATCATTGATAGCTACATCCAAAGGCTTTTCAGGTGCAATAGTTTTAATGGCAAATCCTGCATTTACTATTACTGCTGATTTTTGAGCTTCGGTTGCACGATTATTTAAGATATTATCAAAAATCTTAGCTGCCTCCTCAACACTACCCCCACCATAAAGGTCACACTCTTGACAACGTTTAAATCCTAGCTCTTCAGGAGTAAATATCTTCTCGTTATCAGCTTTCATTACCTTGAAATCAGAGGTTAACGAAATCTCATCATAACCATCTAATGAGTGTACAACCGAGTATTCAGTGCCGAACTCCTGATAAATATAGCTATATAGACGTTGCATAGGTAAGCTATAAACCCCTAGCAGTTGACTGTTAGGTTCAGCAGGGTTAACCAATGGACCTAATATATTGAAGAAGCTACGTACAGCCAAAGCTTTACGAGCCGAAGCAACTTCACGCAATGCAGGGTTGAATAGTGGCGCATGCAGATAGGCAAAGTTAGACTTATCTAGTGATTTCTTTAGTTTGTCATTGTCACGTGTAAAGACTACTCCATGTTGCTCCATAACATTACTAGCACCACTAGTAGATGTTGCACCATAATTACCATGCTTAACGACATGGTGACCAGCACCTGCAACGACAAATCCTGAACATGTACTTACATTAAATGTATCCTTGCCATCACCACCAGTACCTACAATATCAATAGTCTTATAATCTGATAAGTCAATAGGGATGCGCAACTCCATTAGTGCAGTGCGGAAACCTACAATCTCATCAATAGAGATATTACGCATCAGATATACTGTGATTAAACTAGAAATCTGAACATCATTAAATTCCCCTTGTGCTATTCTGTGTAATAACTGATTTGACTCCTCTTTAGTCAAGTCTTGGTAGTCAAATAGTTTGTTTAATATCTTATTCATCAGTGTATCTTGTTATTTGTTTAACCAATTGTTGATTATCTCTTTACCCATTGGAGTTAATACCGATTCTGGGTGATATTGTACTCCTGTTACATCATATTCACGATGGCGAACACTCATAATATCATTTGTCCCCTTGCCACGTGCAGTTACTATCAGTGATTCAGGAAAGTTATTATCTGCTACCACCCATGAGTGATAACGTCCCACGGTGATACTTTTATCTATACCATTATAGATGCTGTCATCAGCAATAATATCAATCTCGCTAGCTATCCCATGATATACCTCTGAAAGATTCTCTAGTTCACCTCCAAATACTTCACCAATAGCCTGCATCCCTAGGCACACACCTAAGATGCTTTTAGTTGGGGCAAAACGTTCAATCACCTCCAATAATTTGCCCGCTTCACTAGGAATACCAGGTCCTGGTGAAAGGACTATCTTGTCAAAATTCTCAATACTATCTAAATCCACTACATCGTTACGTACCACAGTTACCTCAGCCCCTAGCTCCTTTAGTAAGTGAGATAGGTTATATGTAAATGAATCGTAGTTATCTATAATTAATACCTTCATATTATTGTATTTTTTCTGCTTCAATGACTGCTTTTTTTAATGCTCCCAATTTGCGGTTAACCTCTTCTAGTTCTCGTTCAGGATTACTCTTTACAACGATACCAGCACCTGCTTGATAGTAAAGAGTGTTAGAGCGACTAACGAAAGTACGGATAACAATAGCTTGATTCAATGCTCCATTAAACCCTACGAAACCGATACAACCACCATAGATACCTCTATTATGTGCTTCAATTTCAGTAATAAGTTGCATAGCTTTAACCTTTGGCGCACCACTAAGAGTACCTGCTGGGAATGTGTCAACATAGGTTTTGATGCTATTACTATCACTATCAACACGACCCCTAACACGTGAAACAAGGTGTATCACATGACTATAACTCTGTACCTGTTTATAAAATTCAACCTCAACACCTGTTGCGTTGCGACTTAAATCATTACGCGCTAAGTCAACCAACATTACATGTTCAGCATTCTCTTTAGGGTCATTAAGTAACTCTTCAGTTAATCTCTTATCTGTTGCAGCATCTCCGCTACGGAAAGCTGTTCCTGCTATTGGATCGATATATGCGTAGCCATTATCCACTCTGCAATGTGTTTCAGGTGATGAACCGAAGATACGGAACCCACCGAAATCAAAATAGAATAGATAGGGTGATGGATTGATACTACGTAATGCGCGATAGACTTGGAAGTCATCCCCTTGGTATGATTGTTCAAAGCGGCGACTTAACACTATCTGGAATGTGTTGCCACGTTGGCAATGTGCAATCCCCTGCTTAACCATCTCCATATATTGTTCATCAGTGATAGGTGATTTCTCACTATTTATTGAACTGAATTGATATGATGAGTAGTTACGATTACCTACCGCACTCTTAATATCATTGATTTTAGAGGATTCACCATCCTCCAATAGCTCAATAATGGTTAGCTTATTTCTGAAATGGTCTATCTCAATAATATATTTATATAAGATATACATAATATCAGGAGCATCGTTATCCTCGTCATGAGCCTCCATAACAGGAATGTTCTCAAAATATCTGATAGCATCAAAGGCGGTGTAACCAAATACTCCTACTGATTCAGATTTATCACCTTTGATTTGGAATTTCTCCATAAATAGGTTCATTTCACTCTCAACGCTATTACTCTCATTAAGTGGTGTGTCCTGTTTAGACTCACCAATAATCTCAGTAGTGCATATAGCGTGATTAACCGAAAACTTAGCAATCGGTGCTAATGCAATAAATGAACGACTGTTATCTGCTGTGTGATAATCTGAACTCTCAAGAAGTGCTGATTGTGGATATAAGTCACGTACCTTTAGATATATACTAACAGGTGTGTGCATATCACTTAGTATCTCCTCGATATTGGTTGTGTAAATTCTCTTTTCCATATCTGTATATTTTAAAGTTTGTAGTTAAGGTATGTGTCCATATCCTTATCTCCACGTCCTGAAAGTGTTAATACTACCACTTCATTAGCTTTAATATCTATCTTCTCTAATGCACCTAAGGCATGCGCGCTCTCAAGGGCTGGGATAATTCCCTCCTCACGAGTAAGCTGCATAGCCGCCTTAACCGCTTCATCGTCAGTTACTGCCAATACATTAGCGCGACCAACGGCTGATAGGTATGCGTGCAGTGGTCCTACCCCTGGGTAATCTAACCCTGCCGAGATTGAGTATGGCTCAATAATCTGTCCATCCTCATCCTGCATAAGTAGAGTGCGTGAACCATGTATAATACCCTCTGAACCTAAGTGGATAGTTGCAGCACTCTCATCAGTATCAACCCCTTTACCAGCTGCTTCCGCTAGATATATATCAACCTCTTTGCTATCTAAGTAATGATAAATTGTACCAGCAGCATTACTGCCACCACCAACACACGCTATTAATTTATCAGGGTAATCACGACCCTCCTTTACCATTAATTGCTCCTTAATTTCAGAACTAATAACAGATTGAAGTTTAGCTACCATATCAGGGTAGGGGTGTGGTCCTACTGTTGAGCCAATAATATAAAATGTATCAGTAGGGTGACAACACCAGTGACGGATAGCCTCGTTAGTTGCATCCTTTAATGTCATATTTCCAGATGTTACGGGAATAACTTTAGCTCCGAGCATCTCAATACGCTTTACATTCATCAATTGACGCTCAACATCAGTCTTACCCATATAAACGATACACTCCATATCCATCAATGCACATACTGTTGCAGTTGCTACACCATGTTGTCCTGCTCCTGTCTCAGCAATAATTTTGCTCTTACCCATCCGCTTAGCAATAAGTATTTGTCCAATAGTATTATTGATTTTATGTGCGCCTGTATGGTTAAGGTCTTCGCGTTTCAGATAAACTTTAGCGTTGTATCTACGGCTCAATGATTTAGTTAGGTATAGTGGTGAAGGGCGACCAACATAATCAGTTAGTAGCTGTTGATACTCCTTTTGGAAATCTTCACTATTGATAATATCCAGATAGCTATCCTTTAAATCACTTACGCATTTATGTAGAATTTCAGGGATAAATGCTCCGCCAAAATCCCCATAGTATCCATTTGGGTTAACTGTATAATTATTCATTATATTTTTAGGTTTATTATTTACTTACATTCTTATAAAAAATGGGAACGGTCTGCCGTATGTACGACAAACCGTTTATAATTAGATATGGTTAGTAGGTACTTACGACAATTTTAGTTGTAAGCATAGCCACCAATTCATATTTATATTAACGTTATTCATTTCCTCTTTTTTTACGATACAAATATAAAGCTAAGATTTTTATCTACCAAATTTATTTGTATATAATTACAATAAAATTCGATATAAATTTATTTTTTCAATATTTTTGAATAAACATTCATTGTTTGTGCTGCAATTGTATCCCAATTGTATTTGCTCATATCATATTTGATGTTTTTGAAATCTCGATTTAGCTCAATATCTAATTTTTTAGTAAGCTCATCAATATTTCCCATTTGAAAGTAAACAGATTGCTCTAAACCCACCTCTAAATTAGCAGGGATATCACTTACGATAACAGGTAAATCATAATTCATAGCCTCCAAAAGAGCTATTGGCAACCCCTCATGTGAGGATGGAAGTACAAAACAGCGTGCATTGGTAAGTAGCGAATCACGTTTATCACCACGAACGAATCCTGTTAATATTGCACCATTATCTTTAGCTAACTGTTTTAGATTGGTAGAGTATTCATCCTCAAAGTCTGAATCACCTGCAATTACTAATTTACAATCAGTGCGATTTAAGCGACTAAAAGCCTCGACCAAATGGTGTAAATTTTTCTCAGGAACAAAGCGGCACATAGCTAATATATATTTACCCTTTTCAATACCTAGCTCCTTAAAATATTCAGGAGTTTCACATTTATTGGTATCAGAGCCACCATTATATATTAATGTGCTATCAGTACGGTTATATTTCTTCTCAATATGACTCTTGATAACATCAGATATAACTATTACTTCAGTAGCATACTTAACGCTGAAACGTTCCCCTAGTTTTATTATTGATTTAGCTACAAAACCCCATTTATCTCTGTCATAATCAAACCCATGATGTGTAAATACCACCTTTAATCCTAATAAACGAGCGATGGGAGTTACAATAGATGGACCAACGGCGTGAAGATGCACGATATCAGCTTTTAATCTTTTAGCACGGACTACACCGCGAAAGGTATGTATAATTGCCTCAAATGATTTTTGTCTTGGAGTATTGATATCAACAAGATTTACACCTTTATAAGATGTAAGATTATCATTTGCATAACTAGTACGTCTAATAACTGTTACATCGTATTTACCTGAACTAGCAATGCGAGGGAATAGCTCCTCACAGTGAGTTTCTACTCCCCCCATAATATTGGGGATGCCGCGTGTACCTGTAACAACTATCTTCATATAACTTTAGGTTGTTTAAAAATTCTCCAATTTGTAATTTGTTGTTATTTTCCAGGGTCAGTTTTTATAACTTCCCTTAAATCTCCTTGTGTAGGGTCTTGACCAACATCACACCACTTTTTATCTAGGCAAGCTGATTTACCCTGCATGCTACGTAGCTTATTCTGGATAGACCATTTAAGTGGAAATTTGATATATTTGTGCATTACTGGACTAGCTGTGCCTACCATCCAACAGTTCTTAGGGCATTTGCGAACCATGGCGCGCACCTCTTGCGCTTGTTCACTCTCCCAAATCTCCATAAAGTTAGGTGTTGTATGAATATTGCCCATAGACTTTTGCCAATATTTATCCTCCAACCCGTTACATGGATAGACTTCACCAAATGGGTCTATAAAGAAATTAGCAGAACCAGCCTCACAAGGTAGCATACGTCGTCCCCCCTCGATATAGTTGATTAATCCCATATTAAACCATGCACGGAACCAGCTCTTAGGTGAGTTCTCCTTTAGTTGCCAATCTATTAGTTGCTCAAAATCTTGAGTAACCTCACTCTTATTGCTGATTACATTATCATTCTTATGGAAATAGTATGAATTGTGGAAAGCTGCTGTCGCAAACTCCATCCCTAGCGATTGGCTTAGTTGGTATAACGATAACATATCCTTAGAGTTGCTGTTTGAAACCGTGCAACCGAAACCTATATCCTTTAAACCCATCTTCTTTAGTGTTAATAGGGTGCGTAACCCCTTGTCAAAGCCTCCTGTTTGACCACGCAGTTCATCATTCTTGCAGCTTAACCCCTCGATAGATATGCGAATACCTATATTAGGGAATCGTTTAGCAAGCTCAATAACTCTATCCTCAAACCAACCCGATGTAGATATTACAATACGCTCAGTGTGTTTGTAGCACTCTTCAACAATATCAGCCAAATCCTCACGGATAAATGGCTCTCCTCCTGTTAAGTTAATGAACTTTAGTTTAGGTAGAGTTTCTAAATCTTTGGCAGAAATCTCCGCACTTTTCTCCGTAGGGAATTGCCACACATTACACATCTTACAACGCATAGGGCAGCGATATGTTAGTATAATACTAGCATCTGTTGGGGATGGTATATTACTCTTCATTGTATATCTTCATTAGATTATTATAGTGATTTAATGCTGAATATCTATGTTGTGAGTTTTTAGCTAATTCACTATAATCAAAATTCTGTTTAAACATAGCTTCTATACCATGTTTTAAATCTATTGTGTTGCGGCTTTCAAATATCATTCCGCTAATATTATTCTCAATAAGTTCAGGTATTCCTCCAATTTTAGCACCTAGTACAGGTGTTCCTAAGCATTGAGCTTCAATAACTGATAGTGGGTTATTTTCATACCACTCTGATGGAATTACACTAAAGCGTGCTTTACCTACAATCTCTTTTATCTCGTCCCACTGTTTGAAACCAACGAACTCTATATTTGCTTTTGCAATCCCACGTAGCTCATCCATTAACTCACCACCACCTATTACTTTTAGCTTGTATGGTAGTTGATTAGCCGCTTCAATCAATGTTTTAACCCCTTTTTCATGAGAAAGACGACCTATGAAACAGTAGTAATCCCCCTTATCGTATTCCTCTCTAAAGGTTTTATCGATATCTATAAAGTTACAAAGAGTATTTATCTTAGATTTCGAGAAACCTGCTTGTATCATCTTATCTGCCATAAACTGGCTAGGAGCGATAAAATGTGTTGTAAAACCCTCAAGTCGTTCACGGCTCCATGTTATTGCTTCGCGATATGCTATCTTACTAGCTATCTTAGAGTTTTTCATACAGTTATATTTAAGTACCTTGCTTTTATCTGTGAAGCACTCCTCACATATCACTTCTCCATTACGTAAGCAGTCATAGCGTGGGCATATCAGCTTATAGTCATGTAGTGTCCATATTACCTTAATACCATTCTTTGCTGCAACTTCACCTATGATAGGGGATAGCTGTGTATGGATATTATGTAGATGAATAATATCTGGTTTAAAGTCATTAATAAGTTCTTGGAAACGTTGGATGACATCTTTGCTCCCAAATGGACGTGTAAAGGTTTTATATATCCCCCCAATGGATTTAAATCTAACCTCTGATGGGAAATATTTAGAGTAATTAGATGGTAAATTCTCAGGATGTTGCATCGAGAATATCGCTACCTCGTGACCATGCTCCTTTAGTAATTCCTCTAAATTAATAGTGCATACGCAGTCCCCACCACGACGATAATAGAATTTATTTGATAACAGTATGCGCATATTAATTATTAGTTTAGAACTCCCCCTTTAATATTACTCTTTAGGTTTTACATTAGGTTTTTGTACAAATCTATCATTTGGAAGTGATTTCAGGAAAGCCTTCTTCTCTGAGTCAGACATTTGACCAGATTCCAAATCATACTTCTCTTTAAGAGTGTTATACCACTCTTCAGTGTAGCCAATACATTTAATAGGATTACCAGCAACCATATATCCTGCTGGTACACTCTTAGTAACTACTGAGCCTGCACCAATAATAACGTTGTCACCGATAGTTACTCCTGCCATTATTTTAGACCCTTCACCAATCGAAACATAATTACCTATCTTAATCTTGCCGAAATAATCTAACTTAGGATCATTCTTCAATATCTGTAATGAAAAAATTCCGCCATGAGTAAAAAATTCACAATCTTTAGCGATACGACAATAGTTACCTATCTCTATCAAGTAACCCTCCTTAGCCGATAAATGACATGGTGCAATAGCACACCCTGTACCAATCTTAACCCCTTTGCTTTTTAGATAATTAGTAGGGGTTTTAAAGCTTCCTGAGATTAGGAATTGTTTTATCTTCGGTCTTATATTACTCATCTTGTTTTATATATTTTATTTAGTAACTGTATATGTAGATTTCTCCTTTACTCTGTTTTTGTAACTGGGTAGTTAGATATTAATAGCAAATAAAGGAAGAATACTGCAAAACAGGGTAAAAATAATGAATTATTATATACCATTAAAAATAGGAATACTGCAAATAGGAAGAAGTATAGATTAATATTTATATCCTCAAATTTGCGCATATTAGGGGAGTTCACTATAAAGTGTGCAATATACCATGCTATGCCTAAAAATCCCAACTGCATTATCAATGCAAAGAACATTATTACTGACCCCCTTAATAACCATTCATATTCTACTGCAAATGGTATTTGTGGTACTATACCCATTGTTTTACCTTTGAATAAACCAACACCCTTACCTAAAAGAAAGGCATTATCTTCATCTAAAATCTCCCATCCAGCTACTACTTTAGTGAATCTAGGGATATCTTGTCCCTCAGCGTCAACGTCATCACTCAGTGCCCATGCAACGGATTCATCATTAAGCAGATACATTTCAGTGTAATATTCGAGTGAAAAGATATTGTCTGTTGTATTTGTTACACTAAAATATACTGTAGTAATAATGGGAAGTACAATAAGAATTATTATGGGTGTAGCTATGACAACACGCAATACTATTCTGCGATCCATCTTTAAGAATGAAATAATCATTAATATCAGAAATATAAACGATGCTTTAGTCTCATTCAACATAGATGGAATAAGAAACAAAAAATAGTACCAATTTTCTGATAGTGCTATAAGTGTATTACGTCCTGCTATCTTTTTTTGTAATAGATAGAATGTTAGTAGATATAATAGAGTTGATAATATACCTGAATATCCATCACCCATAGTTCCACCAACACGGTCATGTGGTCCATATAATAGGCATTGGTATGTGGCAACTGGTATCTGGACTATTAAGAATATTAGTATAAATTTATCTAACTTACTGATGAAGAAGTTACGTCGCTCCTCATCAACAAGATAATAGCGTATAAATGGGACAATAAATATTAGTGACCAGAAATCCCTAGATCCATTAATTGAAGAGGATATAGGAATATTATTAATATATTTTGATGCTATCATTAGTAGTACAAATGATATAATCATAATTTTATCACTACGTTTGCGTAGCGTCGCTACCCCTAACATCAAGAAACCCATATCTGAAAGTAGAAATAGGTAGGATTTAATACTCTCAATAAATGGGAGTATCTCCTCCTGCATAAAGCCCCAATAGCATTGAATGGTTAGGCAGGTGATGAATATGTAGTAATAAAATTTATATTTCTCTATTGCTGGATTCATAGCTAATTATAATATCATACAAAGATATATTTTTTTACTCAAATATTCAAAGGAGAGGTCTAAAAACTCTCGGTTAACATTTAGGATAGATTATGTTATAAAGCCTCACAATATTAGTTGAATATTGCTGAAATAGCACTACTTATCTGTATTCTCTATTCTAGGAATTAGAATATCATTAACTATTGACTCCCAGTTATATTCCTGTAAGCTATCTCGTATAATTGTTGAGTTTAAACTATCTTTATTAGTCATAAAATATTCTAGTGCATCCGAAAAACTCTCAGGTGTATCATTAATTAATATTCCATTTTTAGAAGTAATAATCTCTCTATTTGAGTATGTATCTGTTGCTATACAAAACAGTCCTGATAATATATATTCAAAACTTTTAGTTACAGGTTGAAAATCATAATATGGAGTTATAGGGACAAAGGATACTCCGATATTGGCATTTTGTATATATTTTAATTTTGTAGATTCTTCGTGGATTGCACCTCTAAAATTGATTATTTCAGATAGATTATATTTATTGACTAATTCATAAAGGT
Organism: Bacteroidales bacterium; assembly: GCA_044433325.1. Lineage (GTDB taxonomy): Bacteria > Bacteroidota > Bacteroidia > Bacteroidales > Muribaculaceae > HGM05232. Next base: position 4,532 of record JAWXTT010000001.1, on the reverse strand, counting down.
ACTCATCTTCATTGTACATAGCGAATCCTATTATATCATACGATATTTTAACTTCAGGATATTTAGTATGGAATAGATGTACCCCTTCAATGGTTTTATGAATATCTCTGTTATAGAATCTTCCTATATATAGTAATCTTAATGAATCATCAAACAGTTTATCTGTTTCATCCAATATATCTGCTCCTAAAGGGACTATGCTAGTGTTTACAGTGTCATCTGTTATCTTATTGCGCATCCCCTCTGATAGGAAAATTGTATGGTCATATAGTTTAGTCGATTCAGCTACCGACTTATCATGTTTAATGTTTTTATCTTCACTATCAAATATCCCTAGTGTGCGAATATCTAATATCATCGGTTTTCTAAATAAAATACGTTTATATATGGAGCATCCTGGAAAGAATGTTACTATTACTCTCCCTTTAAAAAAGGCTATGTAAAATATGGTGTAAAGGATAAATCTAAGTGCTCTAACTATTTTATTACCCCTCTTGGATATGTATATATGCTTTACATCATCAAAATTATATTTCGTAGGATTTTCTGTTTCAGTGTTATAAGTAATGGTTGTTACATTATACTTCTTGCGTAAATATTGAGTCCATTTATATGGTCCTATTGATGTGCCGAAGTGTGGTCTGCTTATTAATAAAATATTATCTTTCATACTCTATTTTAGTTTAGAAAAATTAATAGAATAAAGCCTTCTCTTACCTGTATGACCTGATTCAAAATACACTTTATCTCCACTCATATTAAGTTTTGGATGAAGATCTATTCGCCTCTCTCCATCATATTTTAATGGTTGGTAGAATTCACCTAATTTATATAGGTTATCCGTTTCTATATTATATAGATATAAACTAGAGAATCTGCTTCTTCTTGGGTATCTGTCTGTTACTAACCATTTGCAATCAGTAGTTACTGAGGGGTGTCCATCAGTTTTAGGTAGCTTGTCAGATAACTTAGATATTTTAGTCGTTTTATCTTCAAATATAGTATATGCTTCACCAAATTCAGGGGTGTAACAGAATGATATAATCTTGTTATCATCCTTCCAATATGAGTGTGAAGTCATTATATCACCATTTAATATATATATATCTGTTCCATCATTTTGGGCTGTTATCAGGCGCATAAATCGACCCTTTTCTCCGACCCATCTATGAAGAAACATAAATCGCTTTCCATTAGGTGAGATGTCAATATGATTTACTTTATGCGTAGCCCCTTGCATTGTGTCAACATATTTTAGGTCGATTAATTGGGCTAAACTAATAATTAGTTTGGTCTGCTTGCTTTTAATATCATATCTCCAGATTCCATCACAATCGTAAGGGAGTAGCTTTATATCATCCTTGGAATTACAGAAGTATCCATAATCAGGACGCATAATAGTCAATCTCTCAAAATCAAGAGTTAAGAAGTAATCCTCCTGTTTAGATAGTGAGTATATAGGTTGCGTAAAGTTATCTATAATGGCTTTCTTATCAGTGTTATAAGCAACTGATTCATATCTCGTAGTTTTACTATTATATATATTATAATAGCAGATATTCTTATTAGTATATCCCCATTGCAACATGCATCCTTGCTGCATATTAAATGCCTGTGTAGTCCCAATATGTATATTATTATCATCTTTTAGTGATGAATATAGCTCTAGTGATTTCTCCTCACCTGAAAGTGTGCCAAATAAAACCGCCCCATTATTATTTTCAGGAGAAACATTATAATAGCCGAAGTATGACATCTTATCTGATGAGATTTCCTCTAAGGTAAGTGTGTCATATAGGTAATATGGCTTAAAATATCCTTTGAGAAAATATCTGTGTAAGAGGTATCTAAGATATGCGTATGGTGGTCTAAATATTTTTCGTATAAGTCGTTTCATCGTTTTATCTTCTCCCTAACTTCATTTATTATATAGTTGAATATCTGCATCTTTACAAGATATGCACCTATAAGATATAGAGTTATATATGCTATTATTTGAACTAGTAGTATTAGTGTATTACTTAAATCTATTACCGATGGAATGAAATAAACTATTGCGCCAATTATTGTTGCGTGTAGAAAAATGGGTAAAAGTACCTTTATTTGTTCCTTTATGCCAAATCCTGTTTCTTTGCCTGTACAGTATCCATTAATGAAAAATTCAATAAATGAGTTTATTGCCAATGCTATTATTAAACCCATTACTCCTAAATGAATTAACAAGAATATTAATATAACGCCAATGAATTTTTTAATAATCTCTAGCTTCAGTACTATTCCACTTTTCCCAGCTGCTTTTAATATGCTAAGATTAGTATTGTGGATAACTAATAGCAATCCAAATCCTAAGCATAAACCTTGAAAATAGGGGGCTGACTCCAACCATGCTTCTCCATATAGAAACATAAATAGAGGTTTTGCCACTATTGATAATAGTATCATTGCGGGGAAGTTGATGAATCCTAGAAGTTGGAAACATCTCTTTAACGCGCTGTTTAATTGCTCTTTAGTTTCTTGAAGTTGGGCAAAAATAGGGAATGTTACTTGATTAACAACCGCTATAATTGATGAGACTGGAACATTCTCTAGTTGTCTTGCTTGGGTAAAGAAACCTAACTCTCTCACTGAAAGGTGTCTGCCAATTATAATAGATTGTAAACCTCTATACCCTTCACTTAGTAGTGATGCTAATAGTAGTTTAGAGCCAAAGCCAAATAGTTTATGAAAAGATTCCTTAGAAAATATAAGTGATGGTTTCCAATCAGATAAGACCCACATTAGTATTGTTTTGATTATACTATTTAGGGAATATAGGATAACTAATGACCATATACCTAAACCATTAAATGCGGCTATAATACTAGCAATTGATGATATTACAGCTACAATAATCTTTATATTTGCTATTCTCTTGAAATTAAGGGTTTTTATAAGAATATTGTTTTGGACTGTCGTAAAAGCGTCAGATATAACAATTATCCCTATAACTTGTAGAAGAATAGATAGTTGAGGTTTTTCAAAATATATTGAAATGAAATCTGAACTAAAGAATAGTACTAAATAACATAGTACTGCAATAATTATGTTTATAAAGAATACGGTAGAATAATCCTCTTTGCTCGGATTTTTTTTCTGAATTAATGCTGCTCCAAATCCTGCATCAATAAATACTTGAGATAAAGTTGTGAATACCAATAATATCCCGATAACTCCATAGTCATCAGGTGTTAATAGACGGGCAAGTACAATATTAGCTACAAACTGTATGAAAAGTACTCCAAACCGCTCGCAGAAACTCCAAAAAATCCCGATTAATGCTTTTTGTTTTATTTCAGACATAATCTAGGTATCTTTTGTATGTATATAGTTTTTATAGTTAAATTGTAGTTGAGTAATGTTTTATTCATATAGTTCTCAATTAGTTTTATTGTGATTTTATATCCCAATTTATCTTAAATCCGTGTGCTCTAAACCTGAATCCTTAGATTAATCTGTATAGTTGTTACAGAGAGATAGCGTAAGTAGGTTTAGTTAACAAAATCTCAGATAAAATAGGCTTCACTAATGTAACGTGTAGTTGTTGAATTTATTTTAGAATTGATGTAATATTTTTCTAACTTCGATAATAGTATCTATTATTTGTAATGATTAAACCATCAGTAGTATTAATAGTTGAGCTATTATTACCCTGGCGAACATACTAATTGGATAAACCGTAGCATAAGCCTCAGCTGGAGCTTCGTTATTAGCGATATCATTTGAATAGTTTAGAGCCATCGGATTAGTCATACTTCCGCATAACATTCCTGATATCGTTGCATAATCAAACTTCATTACTTTAAGAGCTATTACCCCAATAATCAGTAGAGGAATAACTGTTATAATAAATCCTAGTAAAATCCAACGTAACCCCTCTAGACTTAGTAATATCTCAAAAAACTGCGCTCCCGCGTTGATGCCGATACATGCCAAGTAGATTGATAACCCAAGAGCGCGTAGCATTAGATTAGCACTCTCGGTAGTGTATGTTATCATATGTATTTTAGGTCCAAATCGACCCATTAATATCCCTATGATAATTGGACCTCCAGCTAATCCTAACTTAACAGGTAATGATACGCCAGGAATGGAGATAGGTATAGCACCAACTATTAGCCCTATAAATATACCAAAAAACATTGATGATAGGTTATTTGGCTCATTAAGATTCTTGACGGTGTTACCTAGCATTTTCCCTACATTCTTGACGGCATTTGCTTCACCTACAACTATTAGCTTATCTCCTAGTTGGAGTGTTAATTCAGGAGTTGCCAATAGTTGAACACCAGCACGCCAGACGCGACTTATATTTATTCCGTATAGATTGCGAAGTTTCAGTGAGCCTAATGTTTTGCCATTTAGCTCAGGGCGTGTTACAAGTACTGGATGTGATACTAGTTGGCTGTCAATAGCATCCCAATCTATGTCTGCTGAGTTCCAATCAGCATTCCCCTGCTCACCAAATAGTAGAGTTATGGCGTTTGCGTTCTTCT